>NZ_JAYMRY010000008.1:0-238051 GCF_038900695.1 Paraburkholderia sp. JHI2823
GATGGTCGCCGTCGAGATCGCCTGCGTCTGCACCGAGCTCAGCGTGCCCGTCAGGCTTTCAAGCTGCGCCGTGGACATTGCCGCAACCTGCGCCGTCGTCAGCATCGCCGTGCTCAGCGACGCGACGCTCGTACCCAGTGCCTGGATGTCCTTGGTGGTCAGCGCCTGCGACTGCGCCGTGCTCAGGCCCGAGAGCGGGAGACCGGTGACCGCCGCGCTGCTGAGCGCGCCGATCTGCGTGGACGACAGCGGCGACACCGCGTTCGACGTCAGCGAACCCACCTGGACCGACGTGAGCGCACCCACCTGGGTATTGGAGAACATGCCGGCTGTCAGCGCTGCGACGTTGGTGCCCAACGCCTGGATGTTCGTCGTCGAGATCGCTTGCGTCTGGGCGGTGCTGAAGCCCGACAGCGACTCGATCTGAATCGTCGAGAGCGCGGCTACTTGCGTGGTCGACAGCATCGCGACATTCAGCGAGGCGATCGCGGTGCCGAGCGCCTGAATCGTCTTGGTCGAGAGCGCTTGGGTCTGGGCTGTGTTGAAGCCGCTCATCGCCTCGATCTGCGCAGTCGAGAGCGCCGCGACCTGCACCGTGGTCAGAAAGCCGACACTCAGCGAAGCCACGCTGGCGCCCAGCGCCTGAATATCGGTACTGCTCAGTCCTTGGGTCTGGCTCTGAGTGAAGAGGGCAAGCGCGGCCGAACTCAGCGAAACGATGTCTGCCGACGACATTGAAGCGATCTGGGTCGATGTCAGCCCGACAGTCTGCGCCGTAGTAAGTCCGGCGATGTCAGAAGTTGAGAGCTGTCCAATTTGCTTGGTTGACAAGAGCCCGATTTGCGATGAACTCATTACCGATACGACAGACGTCATTTTTTAGGTCCTTTCAAGTTTTATTCCCGGCGCGGCTACTGCCCTTCCGGCCGCCAAGGCACCCACGTTCTTTGGCAACGGCGTCGCGACCCAATCACCCCTGCAAGTAGTGCAGCGGTTTCCCGAAAGGTCTCCGGTCCGCGTGACCGGCAGCCGTGGAAAGCATTCCCAGTCGATTTCAGATATCGGCGCGATTTTTTGAAACTTGATGTAATGGATAGAATTAAATTCGCTTTCAAATTGCTTATTTATCTTTTTGTGTTGATTTGAAAGACGCGAGCGCATTTGGCATTTTGTCTACCGCAAACGTTTTCGATTAAATATTTGCAGCGAGCGCGCGTCAGGCAAACGTTTTCGGACCTGAGCATCGCCTCGCGCGCGAGCGATGCCGTGGGTCCATCAAAGGGAGGCGCAAAGGCGTCGACAGCGTGTTCGTGTATCACGGCAAGCCGGTCTACCAGACGGTCACGGCGGCGTGGACCAAGGCGCTCACGCGTGCCGGCATTCGCGATTTCCGCTGGCACGATCTGCGGCACACCTGGGCAAGTTGGCATGTGCAGCGCGGCACGCCGTTACAGGTGTTGAAGGAGCTGGGAGGATGGGAAACGCTGGAGATGGTGCAACGGTACGCCCACCTGTCGGCTGACCACCTAGCGCATTGGGTGACCCCGCTGACGGAGCTGCCTGGACCGAAGTTAGCTGCAATCTAGCTGCAATGCGGAAGCCGACGAAGAGGGGGAAATCGCTGAAAGCCTTATCAGACTTGGCGCGCCCGGCTGGGATCGAACCAGCAACCCCTGCCTTCGGAGGGCAGTACTCTATCCATTGAGCTACGGGCGCCTTGACTTGCGGGCACGGCCATCGGTCGAAGAACACGAGGAAGGCAGTGCCGGAGAGAGACCGAGAGAATAACCGGTTTCGGTCAAACCGTCCACCGCGCGGATTATTAGGGGTGGCATCGCCATGAGACAACGACAAGACGCGCCGCCAGCCCTCGCGCTCCGGGTAAACGCCCGCTGAACTCCGTCCGCGGGCGCCCACCAGCCGCAAAACCTTCCGTCTATAATCGTCCGTGTTTGATCCGCCGCATGGCCATTGCCGTCCTGCTGTACCGCTCACCAAAAAACCAACGGGAGTCGAGACAAGCATGAGCGAAGCACCTCACGGAGCCCCGATCAAAACGCCCGGCCAGTTGATCGCCGCTGTCATCGCCGGGTTTGCCGTCCCCATCGTCATCATCATTTTGCTCGCCTATTACGTCGACAATACGACGCGCACCGGCGCGGGCACCGAAGAACTTTCCACCCAGCAGGTCGCCGCGCGCATCGCGCCGGTCGCCCAGGTGAACGTGCGCGACGCGAATGCGCCGCGCGTCTTCAAGACGGGCGAGCAGGTGTACCAGGCCGTCTGCTCGGCGTGTCACGCCTCGGGCACAGCCGGCGCGCCGAAGTTCGGCAACTCTGGCGACTGGGCGCCGCGCATCGCCCAAGGCTACGACACGCTCTGGAAAACGGCACTCTCCGGCAAGGGCGCAATGCCCCCGCGCGGCGGCACGAGCCCCGACGACTACAGCGATTACGAAATCGGCCTCGCCGTCGCCTATATGGCGAACCACGGCGGCGCGAATTTCCAGGATCCGCCCAAGCCCGCACCGGGCGCGGCCAATGCAGCCAACGCGGCTTCGGGCGCAGCCGCCGCTGCGCCGGCCTCCGGCGCCGACGCGAACGCCGCCCAGGCGCAAGCGGCCGCGGCGGCAATCTCGGCCATTCCCCAGGCTTCTTCCGCACCTGCGGCAGGCGGCGGCGAGCAGAGCGCGGACGCTTCACAGGCCGGCAAGGCGCTCTATCAGCAGGTCTGCCAGGCATGTCACGCGGCGGGCGTGCTCAATGCGCCGAAGTTCGGCAACAAGGCCGACTGGGCGCCGCGCCTCAAAGACCCGATGGACACGATCTACAACTACGCGCTGCACGGCAAGGGCGCGATGCCCCCCAAGGGCGGTTCCAACGCACCCGACGCCGACGTGAAGGCCGCCGTCGATTATATGGTGAGCGCAGCGAAGTAAGCCGCCGCACGCGCACTACGCAGAAATCACGAAGGGCCGCATCGACGCCGACGCGGCCCTTCGCTTTTCAACCCGCGCACACAAGCGCCTAGCCCTTCTGCAACAACGCCTTGAGGCTCGCCAGCCGGTCCTTCGGCGTCATCGGCGCTTCCTCGGCCGTGGGAGGCGGCGCGTCGTCCAGCCCCATCTCCGGGATGAAGCGCGACGCTTCGCACACCACCGTCTCGCGCGCCCGCTTGCGCTTCTTGCACCAGTTCAGATGCAGGCTGCGCTGCGCGCGCGTGATCGCCACGTACATGAGGCGGCGCTCTTCCTCGATGCGCGCGTCGTCGATCACGTCGTCCTCCGAGCCGCCGCGGTGCGGCATGATCCCTTCCTCCACGCCCACCAGGAACACGTGCGGATACTCCAGCCCCTTCGACGCGTGCACGGTCGAAAGGCGAACCGCGTCCGGGTCGTCTTCCTTGCCTTCGAGCATCGACATCAGGGCTACGGTCTGAATCAGGCCCATGAGGTTCTTGCCGGTGTCCGCGAGGCCGTCGGCGTTGTCGTAGCCGGTCGCCTCGCTGTCCTCGCCGGGCTCCTGCTCCGGCTTCGTGCCCTTGCGCTTGAGCCACTCCAGGAATTCGAGCACGTTCTGCCACTTCGACTGCGCCTGGCGCTCGTCGAAGGCGTCGTAGAGATATGCCTCGTAATGGATCGCGTCCATCAGATCGTCGAGCACGACGGTCGCCGGGTCCTTCAGCGCGCGCTCGGCCAGGCGCTGCATGAAGTCGCAGAACACGCGCATCGGCTCCACCTGGCGCGCCGAAAGCCGCGCCTCGATGCCGCCCATGTACACGGCCTCGAACAGCGACACCTTCGCCTGCCCCGCGAACGAGCCCAGCGCTTCGAGCGTGGTGTTCCCCACGCCGCGCCGCGGCGTGGTGATCGCGCGAATGAACGCGGGGTCGTCGTCATGGTTGGCGATCAGGCGCAGGTACGCGCAGATGTCCTTGATCTCGGCCTTGTCGAAGAACGACTGGCCGCCCGAGAGCACATAGGGAATGCGCTCCCGGCGCAGCACCTGCTCGAATATGCGCGCCTGGAAGTTGCCGCGATAGAGGATCGCGTAGTCGCGAAACTGCGCGCGCCGCTCGAACTTGTGCGCCGAGAGGCGAAACACGACCGATTCGGCTTCGTGCTCTTCGTCGTTGCAGGGCGTGACCGTGATCGTGTCGCCCATGCCGTGCTCGGACCACAGCTTCTTTTCGAACAGCTTCGGGTTGTTCGCAATGACGTTGTTCGCCGCCGTGAGAATCCGCACGGTCGAGCGGTAGTTTTGCTCGAGCTTGATGACGTGCAGCTTCGGGTAGTCCTTGCCGAGCTGCGCGAGATTCTCGATCGTGGCCCCGCGCCAGCCGTAGATCGCCTGGTCGTCGTCGCCCACGGCCGTGAACGCGGCGCGTGGGCCCGCCAGCAGCTTGAGCAGTTCGTACTGGCAGGTATTGGTGTCCTGGTACTCGTCGATCAGCAGATAGCGCAGCTTGTTCTGCCAGCGCTCGCGCACCGGCTCGTTTTTCGCGAACAGCTCGGTCGGCAGGCGGATCAGGTCGTCGAAATCGACGGCCTGGTAGGCGTGCAGCGTCGCTACGTAGTTGCGATAGACGATGGCGGCCTGGTGCTCGTCCTCATTCGACGCGCTCGCGAGCGCCTGCTCCGGCATCACGAGGCCGTTCTTCCAGAGCGAGATGATCGACTGGATCTTGCGGATGAAACCCTTGTCGGTCGAACCCACCTGCTCCTGGATCATGGCGAAGCAGTCGTCCGAGTCCATGATCGAGAACTGGGGCTTGAGCCCCAGGTGCTCGGCTTCCTGGCGCAGGATCTGCACGCCCAGCGAGTGGAACGTGCAGACCGTCAGCTGGTTGGTCGGCACCTTGCGGCCTTCCTTGCCGGGCGTCGTGAGCGTCTTGCCTTCGAGCAGCTTGCCCACGCGCTCGCGCATTTCGGCGGCGGCCTTGTTGGTGAACGTGACGGCCGCGATATGGCGCGGCTCGAAGCCTTTCGCTTCGATGAGGTGCGCGATTTTTTGCGTGATGACGCGCGTCTTGCCGCTGCCCGCGCCGGCGAGCACGAGACAGGGACCGTCGAGATAGCGCACCGCTTCGCTTTGGGCGGGATTCAGGCCTGCGGACATCGTTGCTGGATTGGAAAAACGGGTGGTACGGCTGGGACGCGTGCGGATTTTCGTGGCGCTGCGGCGTCGGCTGAGAACGCCGACGCCCGGCAATCCGCACGGCGCGAGGCATGCGGACATCTCGCCCTCGCGCGGGAGGTGCGATGTTAACACGGCGCGGCGCTGCGCCGATGTCGCCCCCGATCTTCACGCGCCTCGCGGCCCTCGCCTCACCCCGCTCCCGCGGGCGCGCCGTGCCACAATAACGCCCTTCCGTCACCCGCGGCCGTGGCTCGCGCCGCGCCGCTCATTCAGCGGGGCCCTCCGGTTCCGTCGCTGAAAAAGAGGAAGCGCCAAATGACTGCAACGCAGACTGCACCGCTGCAAATCGGCCTGATGGGCTACGGCTTCGCCGGCCAGACCTTCCATGCCCCGGTGATCGCCCATAGCGGCGCCGCGCAGCTTGCCGCCATCGCGACGAGCCAGGGCGAGCGCGCCCAGGCCGACTACCCGGACGCAGCGATCGTCCCCGACCTCGACGCCCTGCTCTCGATCGACGCGATCGAGTGCGTCGTGATCGCCACGCCCAACGACACGCACTACGACCTCGCACGCCGCACGCTCGAGCGCGGCAAACATGTGCTCGTCGACAAGCCGGTCACGCTCACGGCCGAAGAAGCGCGCACGCTGGCGGCCATCGCGAAGCAGCGCGGCCTCGTTTTCGCGCCGTTCCACAACCGCCGCTGGGACGGCGATTTCCTCACCGTGCGCGAACTGATCGCGGGCGGCCAGCTCGGGCGCGTCACGCACTACGAATCGCACTTCGACCGCTTCCGCCCGCAAGTGAAGCAGCGCTGGCGCGAGGATGCCACGCGCGGCGGCGGCCTGCTCTACGACCTCGGGCCGCATCTGATCGACCAGACGCTCGCGCTCTTCGGCGCGCCCGAATCGATCACCGCCTTCGTCCACACGCGCCGGGACAACGCGAGCGCGCCGGATTACGCGCACCTCGTGCTGCGCTATGCGCACCACGACGCCGTGCTGCACGCCAGCGCGCTCGCCGCGTATGCGCCGCGCTTCGCGATTCACGGCACACGCGGCAGCTATCTGAAGAAGGGCCTCGACACCCAGGAGGATCAGCTCAAGGACGGGCTGCGCCCGGGGCAGCCGGGGTTCGGCGCGGGCAACGAGGCGGGCCGGCTGCACGTGCTGCGCGACGACGGCCAGGAAGCCGATCTCGAGGTGCCCAACGCGGCCGGCAACTACGCGGATCTGTACCGCGCACTCGCCGCTGCGATTCGCGAGGGCAAGGCGTTCCCGGTGAGCCCTCAGGACGCCATCGACGTCATGGCGCTCATCGAGCTTGCGATGCAAAGCGCGCAAGAAGGCCGCACGCTGGCGTTCGTGCGCGAGTCCTGAGCGTCGCCGCGCGGGTCGAGGCGCCGCCCGGCTCGCGTTCGGTTCGCCGCCAACCGAACCGCCCCCGTTTTTCGCCGCCGCCGCGCAGGTCGCACCGCCGATCCGCGCGAGCCAATGCCCGCAAAGCTTCCAGCGGTTTCGCCGCGCCGCGCGCCGAATTTTTCCGCATTGACACAGCCCCGACGCGTCGCGCACAATCGCTGCGCGCGCCGGGAGAGCGCGCCGTTTGCCTTCACTAGTGCAACCGGCGCCGCCGAAGGGGCAACCCACAAACTCTCAGGCAAAAGGACCGTGCGCGCCGGACCGCTGCTTCGCCGCTTCTGCGCTTTCTGCGCGAAGCCAACGAAGCAGCAGAAGGTCCGCAACTCTGGAGAGCGGCAGTAGAACGGGCGGTGGCGCAAAACTAACCGCCCCGCGTTCAGGCTGCCCACCGAAGGGGCGCGCGCCGCAATAAAGGGCGCAATCTCTCAGGTACCGAGGACAGAGGGGCCATGCAAGAATCGACCACGGGCATCGTGCCTGCGGCGCTTCCTGCATGGCCTTTTTCGTTTTCGCGCGATTTTTCGCGACTGCCCGAGGCCCCATGACCGAACTCAAACGCACCCCGCTGAACGACACTCACCGCGCGCTCAACGCCCGCATGGTCGATTTCGGCGGCTGGGACATGCCCGTCAACTACGGCTCGCAGATCGACGAGCATCGCGCCGTGCGCACCGACGCGGGCATGTTCGACGTCTCGCACATGTGCGTCGTCGAGTTTTCGGGCCCGAAGGCACGCGAATTCTTCTCGCGCGCGCTCGCCAACAACGTCGCGAAACTCATCACGCCGGGCAAGGCGCTCTACTCCTGCATGCTGAACCCCGAAGGCGGCGTGATCGACGACCTGATTGTCTACTACTTCGCCGACGACCAGTTCCGCACCGTCGTGAACGCGGGCACGGCCGAAAAAGACATCGCCTGGTTCGAAAAGCTCAATGCCGAAGGCGGCTTCGGCCTCGCCATCACGCCGCGCCGCGATCTCGCGATCGTCGCCGTGCAGGGCCCCAACGCGCGCGAAAAGGTCTGGCAGGTCGCGCCCTCCTCGCGCAGCGCCACGGAAGTTCTCAAACCCTTCAACGCCGCGAAGATCGAGGCGACGCCGTTCGGCGAGCTGATGATCGCGCGCACCGGCTACACCGGCGAAGACGGCTTCGAAGTCGTGCTGCCCGCCACCGCCGTGTGCGAGTTCTGGGACGCCCTCCAGCGCCAGGGCGTGAAGCCCTGCGGCCTCGGCGCGCGCGACACGCTGCGCCTCGAAGCGGGCATGAACCTCTACGGCCAGGACATGGACGACGGCGTCTCGCCGCTCGACGCGGGCCTCGCCTGGACCGTCGACATGAAAGAGCCGCGCGATTTCGTCGGCCGCCCGGCGCTGGAGGCGAACGGCTCGCGCATGGCCTTCGTCGGCCTGATCCTGCAGAAGGAAAACGGCAAGGCGGGCGGCGTGCTGCGCGCGCACCAGAAGGTGCTCACGCCGCACGGCGAGGGCGAGATCACGAGCGGCACGTTCTCGCCGACCATGCAGGAATCCATCGCCTTCGCGCGCGTGCCGAAGGGCGTGCAGCCGGGCGACGTCGTGCAGGTGCAGATCCGTGACAAGGCCCTTCCCGCAAGCGTGGTAAAACTGCCGTTCGTGCGCAACGGCAAGGTGCTCGTCGCCTGATCCGCAAGGATTTAAGCCGCGCACGCCCTCCCCTTTTTCAAGCAACAAGCGAACCAAAATTCGCCGAACCACGCACTGGAGCAACCCATGAGCATCCCGGCCGATCTGAAATACACCGAATCGCACGAGTGGATCCGCACCGAAGCCGACGGCACGCTGACCGTCGGCATTACCGACCATGCGCAGGAAGCGCTGGGCGACATCGTCTTCCTCGAGCTGCCTGACGCGGGCCGCGCGGTCGCCGCCGGCGACGCCGTCGCCGTGATCGAGTCGGTCAAGGCCGCCTCGGACATCTACGCGCCGGTCGCAGGCGAGATCATCGAGTCGAATACGTCGCTCGTCGATACGCCCGACCAGGTCAACGGTGCGCCGTACGAATCGTGGCTCTTCAAGATCAAGCCCGCCGCCGACGCCAAGCTCGATGCGCTGATCGACGCCGCAGCCTACGAAAAGGCCATCGGCGCTTAACTCCCGTAACCGCAACGGCGCGGCGGCGCGCTCGCCACGCGCACCGCCCGCGCCCGCAGGAACCCCCATGAAGCTCGAACACCCGGATCGTCTGATGAACTCCCCGCTCTCGCTTGCTGCGCTCGAAGCGCACGACGCTTTCGCCGCCCGCCACATCGGCCCTGACACGGCCGACCAGCAGGCGATGCTAGACGCGCTCGGCTTCGCCTCGCGCGCCGCGCTGATCGATGCGGTGATTCCGGCGAAGATCCGCCGCAAGGAGACGCTCCCGCTCGGGCCGTTCTCGCAGCCGCGCTCGGAAGCCGAGGCGCTCGCCGCCCTGCGCGCGCTCGCGGACAAGAACCAGGTGTTCCGCTCGTACATCGGGCAGGGCTACTACGACACGCACACGCCAGCCGTCATCCTGCGCAACGTGCTCGAAAACCCGGCGTGGTACACCGCGTACACGCCCTACCAGCCGGAAATCTCGCAGGGCCGCCTCGAAGCCCTCCTGAACTTCCAGCAGATGATCACCGACCTCACGGGCCTCGCGATCTCGAACGCCTCGCTGCTCGACGAAGCCACCGCCGCCGCCGAAGCCATGACGCTCGTGCAGCGCGTGTGCAAGTCGAAGTCGAACGTGTTCTTCGTCGCCGACGACGTGCTGGCGCAGACGATCGAGGTCGTCAAGACGCGCGCGAAGCCGATCGGCATCGAGGTGAAGGTCGGTCCCGCCGCTGAGGCCCCCAGTGCAGGCGCCTTTGGCGTGCTGCTGCAATATCCGGGCGTGAACGGCGACGTGCGCGACTACCGCGCGCTCGCGCAAGCCGTGCATGCAGCCGGCGGCTCGGTGATCGCCGCCGCCGACCTGCTCGCCCTCACCGTGCTCACGCCCCCGGGCGAATGGGGCGCAGATGTGGCCGTGGGCAATTCGCAGCGTTTCGGCGTGCCGATGGGCTTCGGCGGCCCACACGCCGCGTATCTCGCGGTGAAGGACGAATTCAAGCGCCAGATGCCGGGGCGCCTCGTCGGCGTGACCGTCGATGCGCAAGGCAACCCGGCGCTGCGCCTCGCGCTGCAAACTCGCGAACAGCACATCCGCCGCGAGAAGGCCACCTCGAACGTCTGCACGGCGCAGGCGCTGCTCGCGATCATGGCGAGCATGTACGCCGTCTATCACGGCCCGCAAGGCCTCAAGCGCATCGCGCAGCGCGTGAACCGCGTCGCCGCGATCCTCGCCGCCGGTGCGAAGCAGTTGGGCTACACGCTCGTCAACGAGTCGTTCTTCGACACGCTCACGTTCGAAGCCGGCCCGCGCACCCAGGCGCTGCACGACGCCGCCCTCGCGCGCGGCATGAACCTGCGCCACGTGAGCGAGACGCGCGTGGGCGTGTCCGTCGACGAAACCACGACGCGCGCCGATCTCGCCGATCTGCTCGCCGTGTTCGCGCAAGGCGCCTTCGCGGAGGAAGCGCCCTCGGTCGACAAGCTCGACGCCGAACTCGCCGCGAGCGCCACGGCAACGTTCCCGGCCGCGCTCGTGCGCGAAAGCGCATACCTCACGCATCCGGTCTTCAACCGTCATCATTCGGAAACGGAAATGCTGCGCTACCTGCGCAGCCTCTCCGACAAGGATCTCGCGCTCGACCGCTCGATGATCCCGCTCGGCTCGTGCACGATGAAGCTGAACGCGACCTCGGAAATGCTGCCGGTCACGTGGCCCGAGTTCGGCCGCATCCACCCGTTCGCGCCCGCCGAGCAGACCGTCGGCTACCGTGAGATGGTCGACCAGCTCGAGCAGATGCTCGTGGCCGCGACCGGTTACGCCGCCGTCTCGCTGCAGCCCAACGCGGGCTCCCAGGGCGAGTACGCAGGCCTGCTCATCATCCATGCGTACCATGCCTCGCGCGGCGAAGGCGATCGCAACGTCTGCCTGATCCCCGCTTCGGCGCACGGCACGAACCCCGCGTCGGCGCAAATGGCCGGCATGCAGGTCGTGGTCGTGGCGTGCGACGCACAAGGCAACATCGACCTCGCCGACCTCAAGGCCAAGGCCGAACAACACGCGGCGAAGCTCGCGGCGATCATGATCACGTACCCGTCCACGCACGGCGTGTTCGAAGAGAACGTCCGCGAAGTCTGCGAGATCGTGCACGCGCACGGCGGCCAGGTTTATGTCGACGGCGCGAACATGAACGCGATGGTCGGCCTCGCGGCCCCGGGCCAGTTCGGCGGCGACGTCTCGCACCTGAACCTGCACAAGACCTTCTGCATTCCGCACGGCGGCGGCGGCCCGGGCGTCGGTCCCGTTGCCGTGGGCGCGCACCTCGCGCAGTTCCTGCCGAACCAGCTTTCGTCGGGCTACAAGCGCGACGATCACGGCATCGGCGCGGTGAGCGCGGCGCCTTACGGCTCGGCCTCGATCCTGCCGATCTCGTGGATGTACATCGCGATGATGGGCGCGGCCAACCTCACCGCCGCGACCGAAAACGCGATCCTCAATGCGAACTACGTGGCGAAGAAGCTCGCGCCGCACTATCCGGTGCTCTATAGCGGCCCGGGCGGGCTCGTCGCGCACGAATGCATTCTCGATCTGCGCCCCATCAAGGATGCAAGTGGCATCACCGTGGACGACGTCGCCAAGCGCCTGATGGACTACGGTTTCCACGCGCCCACCATGAGCTTCCCGGTGCCGGGCACGCTGATGGTCGAGCCGACCGAGTCGGAGTCGAAGGAGGAGCTGGACCGCTTCGTCGACGCGATGGTTGCAATCCGTGAGGAAATCCGCGCCGTGGAAGAAGGCCGCGCGGACAAGGAGGACAACCCGCTGCGCCACGCGCCGCACACGGCCGCCGTCGTGGTCGCCGACGACTGGAAGCACGCCTACTCGCGCGAGCAGGCCGCCTACCCGGTCGCGTCGCTCGTCGCGCGCAAGTACTGGCCGCCGGTCGGCCGCGCCGACAACGCTTATGGCGACCGCAACCTGTTCTGCTCGTGCGTGCCAATGGCCGAATACGCGGATCAGGACAACCAGGCCGCCGGCGAATAAGCCACGCGAGGCCGCTGCGTGATCTTCCGGCTCACGCAGCGGCGGTCTTCCCCCTCACATTTGCCGCCGCAAACCGCTAACATCACACACCTGTCAGCCTTGAATCAGGGAGTCGCGCATGGCGCGGAAGGTGGGAATGGATTCACTGCGGGATTCACTGCGGGAATCACTTCGGGATGCACTGCGGGTCTCGACGCGCAACGCGATCTGCCAGCCCGCGCGAACCACGACCCGGCAGGCGCGCGGCCTCGCGCGTCGCGGCCCGCAGCGCCTCGCGGCCGCACTGGCGCTCGCCTGCGCCGCCTTCGGCGGCACGGCCCATGCGGCCATGAACTTCTGCGCGGCTCCCGCGCTGCAATCGAGCGAACGGACCAACGCCGACCCGGGCGTGAAGGCACTCGTGGCCGAGGTACTCGCGCATGTCAACGACGTGCCGCATCCGCCGGCGCGCCTGCATACCGAGGGCACGCTGCCGCACGAGGGCATCTACGACCAGAGCGTCGAGGCCGCGAAGGAGCTCGACCTCATGCGCAACGCGGCGCTCGCGTGGCGCGCGACGAGCGACGAGCGCTTCCTGAAGCTCGTGGACCGGTTTCTCTTTGCATGGGTCACCACCTACAAACCCAGCTTCAATCCCATCGACGAAACGCGCTTCGAGGGGCTGATCCTCGCCTACGACATGACCGCGAGCGCGCTGCCCGTGAAAACTCGCAACGCGACGATGCAATTCCTGAACAGCTTCGCGAACGGCTATATCGCGCAGATCGACGCGCAGCCGCGCCCGCTCAAGGGCAATTTCGCGAACAACTGGCAGAGCCATCGGGTCAAACTGGTAGCGATGATCGCGTTCACGCTCGACAACCGGAAGATGATCGCGACGGCGCAGCGGCTCTTCGTGGAGCATATCGGCGACAACGTGGCCCCCGACGGCTCCACGCTCGACTTCACCGAACGCGACGCGCTGCACTACGTGACCTACGATCTGCAGCCGCTCGTGACCGCCGCGCTCGCCGCACGGCGCCACAACCGCAACTGGCTGACCGAGCGCGCGGCCAACGGCGCCACGCTCGCCGCCGCGCTCGACTGGCTCACGCCTTTCGCGCTCGGCCAGAAAACGCACGAGGAATTCGTGCACTCGAACGTGCCGTTCGACGCGACGCGGCGCGAAGCGGGCCTGCCCGGCTACACCGGGGAGTGGGACCCGAAAAACGCCGCGGAACTCTTTCACCTGGCGGCGCGGCTCGACGGCCGCTTTGCACGAGTCGCCCTGCAACTCGCGCCCACGCCGCCCGCGTGGCTCGCCGTCTGTCTGCCGTTGCCGGCGCGCTAAACGCGCCCGAGGGTGGCGGCGGCGGCACGCAAACAACGATGCCGCGATAGCGCCGCATCCTTACCAACCAACGTCAGACAAGCAGGAGCAGCACCCATGGCAGTAAGCGTTTTCGATCTGTTCAAAGTCGGCATCGGGCCTTCCAGCTCCCACACGGTCGGGCCCATGCGCGCGGCATTGATGTTCGCCGAAGGACTCGAGCGCGACGGACTGCTCGCGAGCACCGCCGCCGTGAAAGTCGAGCTGTACGGCTCGCTCGGCGCCACCGGCAAGGGCCACGGCACCGACCGCGGCGTCATGCTCGGCCTGATGGGCGATGCGCCCGACACCGTCGATCCCGACACCATCAACGAGCGCCTCGAAGCCGTGCGCAGCTCGCGCCAGCTCGCGCTACTCGGGCGCCACCCCATTGCGTTCGTGCCGAAGGAGCACGTGGCGTTCTATCGCCAGGCGCTGCCCGAGCACCCCAACGGCATGAAGCTGCGCGCGCTGGCCGCCGGCGGCGAAACCCTGCGCGAAAGCACCTATCTCTCGGTGGGCGGCGGCTTCGTCGTCACGGCCGGCGCGCCGAACACCAAGGTGCTCGCCGCCGCGCAGCAACTGCCACATCCGTTCCACACGGGCGCGGAAATGCTCGCGCAGTGCGCCGCGACGGGCAAGAGCATCGCCCAGATGATGCTCGAGAACGAGCGCGTCTGGCACAGCGACGAGCAGATTCGCTCCGGTCTCCTGCGCATCTGGGACGTGATGCAGTCGTGCGTCTCGCGTGGTTGCGGCATCAACAATCCCGACGCCGACGGCACCTTGCCCGGCCCGTTCGCCGTGAAGCGCCGCGCGTCGCAGCTCTATCGCGCGCTCACCGGCAACCCCGAGCGCGCGCTGCAGGACCCGCTCTCGATGATCGACTGGATCAACCTCTATGCGATCGCCGTGAACGAGGAGAATGCCGCAGGCGGGCGCGTCGTGACCGCGCCGACCAACGGCGCGGCCGGCATCATCCCCGCCGTGCTCCACTACTACGTGCGCTTCACGCCCGGCGCGAACGAGCAAGGTGTGATCGACTTCCTGCTCACCGCCGCCGCCATCGGCATTCTCTATAAGCTCAACGCGTCGATTTCCGGCGCGGAAGTGGGCTGCCAGGGCGAAGTGGGCGTGGCCTGCTCGATGGCCGCGGGCGCGCTCGCCGCCGTGCTGGGCGGCACGCCCCAGCAGGTCGAGAACGCCGCCGAAATCGGCATGGAGCACAACCTCGGCCTCACCTGCGACCCCGTGGGCGGCATGGTGCAGATTCCCTGCATCGAGCGCAACGCCATGGCCTCGGTGAAGGCCGTGAACGCCGCGCGCATGGCGCTGCGCGGCGACGGCGCGCACTATGTTTCGCTCGACTCCGTCATCAAGACGATGCGCGAGACTGGCGCCGACATGAAGACGAAGTACAAGGAGACCTCGCGCGGCGGCCTCGCGGTGAATATCGTGGAGTGCTGATCGTTTGATGCGGTGTCGCCTTGCCCGACGCGTTGCCCGAAGTATCCGGACGGACTCACGTAACGATTGAAGGAGACTTGAACGCCATGCAGCAGCCGAACGATTCCGCCACCACCACCGGGGCTCGCCTCCTCGTCGATACGCTCGTTGCCAATGGCGTCGAGCGCGTTTTCTGCGTACCCGGCGAGAGCTATCTCGCTGTGCTCGATTCGTTGTCCGACGAAACCGCGCGCATCGAGACCGTGGTCTGCCGTCACGAAGCGGCCGCGGCGAACATGGCGGAGGCGATCGGCAAACTCACGGGCAAGCCCGGCATCGCGCTCGTCACGCGCGGGCCGGGCGCCACCCACGCGTCGATCGGCGTGCACACGGCGTTCCAGGACTCCACGCCGATGATCCTGCTGATCGGCCAGGTCGCGCGCGACCAGACGGACCGCGAGGCGTTCCAGGAGATCGACTATCGCCGCATGTTCGGCCAGATGGCGAAGTGGGTCGCGCAGATCGACGATGCGCGCCGCGTGCCGGAGTACATGAGCCACGCGTTCCACGTCGCAATGTCGGGCCGGCCGGGTCCGGTCGTGCTCGCGCTGCCCGAGGACATGCTGAGCGGCGCGATTCCCGCAGCCGAAGCGCAGCCCATCGCCCCACCCGCGCAGCGTGTGCAGGCCTCGCCTTCCACGGCCCAGATGGCGCGGCTGCGCGAACTGCTCGCGGGCGCGAAGAAGCCGTTCGTGATCGCGGGCGGAAACGGCTGGAACACCCAGGCCTGCGCGGACTTTCAGCGCTTCGTCGAAAACTGGCAGTTGCCCGTGGGTCTCGCGTTCCGCTTTCAGGACACGCTCAACAACGACCACCCGAACTACGCGGGCGACGTGGGCCTCGGCGTGAATCCCGCGTTGGCCAAACGCATTCGCGAAGCCGATGTGCTGCTCGCGCTCGGGCCGCGTCTGGGCGAAGCCACGACGGGCGGCTACACGCTCCTGGACATCCCCAAAACGAAACAGACGCTCATTCACGTGCACCAGGGCGCGGAAGAACTGGGGCGCGTATATGCGGCCGACCTGCCCATCGTCTCCGGTCTCGCGGAAATCGCGGCGCTGCTCGCCGGGCTTCCCGCACCCGCTCAACCTGCGTGGGCCGGGAGCGCCGCGCAGGCGCACGAGGCGTGGCAGGCATGGCGCAAGCCGCTGCCGATGCCCGGCGACGTGCAACTGGGCGAAGTGATGGAGCAACTGCGCGCCCGTTTGCCCGACGACGCGATCGTCACGAACGGCGCGGGCAACTACGCGACCTGGCTGCACCGGCACTTCGCATACCGCCACTTCCGCTCGCAACTCGCGCCCACGAGCGGCGCGATGGGCTACGGCGTGCCCGCCGCGATCGCCGCGAAGTCGCTCTATCCGTCGCGCACCGTGGTCGCGCTCGCGGGCGACGGCTGTTTCATGATGGCCTCATCGGAACTCGCGACGGCGATGCAGTACGGCCTCAATGTCGTTTTTATCGTCGTGAACAACGCGCACTACGGCACGATCCGCATGCACCAGGAGCGCCACTATCCGAACCGCGTGCACGGCACACAGCTCACGAATCCCGACTTCGCGGCGTTTGCGCAGTCGTTCGGCGCGCACGGCGAAGTCGTCACCGCCACGGCACAGTTCGCGCCTGCGCTGGAGCGCGCGCTCACGGCTGGAAAGCCGGCGCTGATCGAGATTCGCGTGACGAAGGAAGCGAGCACGCCCGCGGCGACGCTCGAACAGGTTCGTGAAGCGGGCCGGAAGATGCGCGGAGCGTGACTGAAGAGGAATCCTGAAGAAGCTCACCTTTGGCCCTGTGGGCGATGGCAAGCGTGCAAACAAACAAAAAGCCCCGCAGGCTCGACACCCGCGGGGCTTTTCTACTCGTTGCAGCGTCAGGCGCTTACTTGCCGCCCACGCTCTGCAGCGTCGTCCACTTGCCGTCGACGACCTTGTACAGCGTGATGCCGCCGTTCTTCAGGTCGCCGCGCGTGTCGTACGCGAGGTCCGACGTCGTGACAGCCGGCATGCTGGTCTTCGCGAGGAACGGCAGATACTTCGCCGGATCCGTCGAGTTGGCCTTCTTCATTGCCGTGAACATCGCCATCGCGCCGTCATAGGCGTACGGCGAGTACGTCTGCACGTCTTCGCCGAAACGCTTCTTGTACTTCTCGACGTAGTCCTTGCCACCCGGCATCTGGTCGAGCGGCAGGCCTGCGAGCGAAGCCACCGTGCCGTTCGCCGCGTCACCGGCGATCTGCAGGAAAGTCGGCGTGTGCACCATTTCGCCGCCCATCAGCGGAGCCTTGATGCCCAGCGACTTCATCTGCTTGACCATCGGCGCGGCCTGCGAATCGGCGCCGCCGAAGTAGACGAGGTCGGGGTTCATCGCCTTCGCCTTCGTCAGGACCGACTTGAAGTCGACGGCCTTGTCGTTGGTGTACTCGCGATCGATGATGTTGCCGCCGGCCGCCTTGGCTGCCTTCGAGAACTCGTCGGCGAGACCCTGGCCATAGGCCGTGCGGTCGTCGATCACGACGATCTTCTTCATGCCGAGGTTCTTCACCGCGAACGTGCCTGCCACCGAACCTTGCTGCGTGTCCGAGGTCATCATGCGGAACGTCGTCTTGAAGCCTTGCTGCGTGTACTCAGGCGCGGTCGCCATGGCGATCTGCGGGATGCCCGCGTTCGCGTAGATGCGCGAAGCCGGAATCGTCGTGCCCGAGTTGAAGTGACCGAGCATGCCCTTGATGCCGTCGTCGACGAGCTTCTGCGCGACCGTCGTGCCCGTGCGGGGGTCGGCCTGGTCGTCGGCCGAGTCGAGCACGAAGCGCACCGGCTTGCCGCCGATCACGGGCTTCGTCGCGTTGATGTCCTCGACGGCGAGCGTGATGCCGTTCTGGAAATCCTTGCCGTAGTGCGCCTGCGCGCCCGTCATCGGGCCGGCGAAACCCACCTTCACTTCTTCGACTTGCTGTGCGTGCGCAGTCCCCACCAGCGACACGGCCGCAACGAGCGTTGCACCTGCCAGCTGCTTCATCGTGTGTTGCATTGCTTCTCCTTGGTACCAGGTATCAAACGAGCGGCTTCGGATTGAATGAGCCTTGCCGCTTCCTTGTCTTGAGACGACCGACAGTATGGCTGCTGCTTAGCCGATCGTCATCAAATTCGCGTTACCGCCTGCTGCGGCCGTATTCACGCTGACCGAACGTTCCGCGAGCAGACGTTCGAGCGCGTAATCCTCATCGCCGTTGGCGAGCGCGTGCGCCGCCACTCCCTGGACCGAAACGATCGGGCCGGGACGTTTTGCCACGTCCTTCACGAGCGCGAGCAGCTCGTCGCTGTCGCCTTCGAAGAGGACGGCGTCGAAGTCGGCGTCCGCCGTCTTCCTGATCGCCACGTGCGCCTTCAGTGGCGCCGGGAGCGCGTTCACCAGCGCCTCGCCCGCCGCGCCCTGGAACAGCGCGCGGTTGCCCGTTGCGAGCGCAACGGCCAGTTGCGCGCGTGCGCCGGTTGCCGTCGAGGGCACGCACAGCACCGTGCCGCGCGCCGAAAGCGTGTACGTGTTGCGCTCGCCCGTCGGGCCCGGCAGAACGGCCGTGGCGCCCGCGAGCACGTATTCGAGGTAGCCTTCGCAGCGTGCCGCGAGTGCGGGCTGGCGCTCGGCAATGAGCCAGTCGCGCAGCGTCGTGAGCGCCGATTGTGCCGACTGCGGTGCGCTCTCACCTTGCGGTACGTCGACCACGAGTGCATCGGCGAGCGACTTCGGCAGGCCGGCCGGACGCTTCGCGAGCAGGCGCGAGAGATACAGCGCGCCACCGGCCTTCGGACCCGTGCCCGAAAGCCCTTCGCCGCCGAACGGCTGCACGCCCACCACCGCGCCGATCACGTTGCGGTTCACGTAGATGTTGCCCACGTGCGCGCGGCCGACCACATGCGCGATCGTTTCGTCGATGCGTGTGTGAATGCCGAGCGTGAGGCCATAGCCCGTCGCGCGGATCTGTTCGAGCAGGCGGTCGAGCTGGCTGCGGCGATAACGCACCACGTGCAGCACCGGGCCGAACACTTCGCGCTTGAGTTCGTCGAGGCTGTCGAGCTCGATGAGCGTCGGCGGCACGAACGTGCCTTGCGCGCAGCTCTCGGGCATCGGCATCTGCTGGACCGTGCGTCCCTTTTCACGCATGGCGGCGACGTGCGCATCGATGCCGCGCTTCGCGTCGACGTCGATCACAGGGCCGACGTCGGTCGAGAGGCGGTCGGGGTTGCCCACCGCGAGTTCCTTCATCGCGCCCGTGAGCATCTCGAGCGTGCGGTCGGCCACGTCGTCCTGCAGGCACAGCACCCGCAGCGCCGAGCAGCGCTGGCCCGCCGAATCGAACGCGCTTTGCAGCACGTCGGCCACCACCTGCTCTGCGAGCGCCGACGAATCGACGATCATCGCGTTCTGGCCGCCGGTTTCGGCGATCAGCGGAATCGGGCGGCCTTCGGAGTCGAGGCGCTCGGAAAGCGTCTTGTTGATGAGGCGCGCGACTTCGGTCGAGCCCGTGAACATGACGGCGCGCGTGCGCGCATCGGCGACCAGCGCCGCACCCACGGTTTCGCCGTTGCCCGGCAGCAATTGCACCGCGCCCGCCGGCACGCCGGCATCGCGCAGAATGCGCACCGCTTGCGCGGCGATCAGCGGCGTTTGTTCAGCGGGCTTCGCGAGCACCGTATTGCCCGCGGCGAGGGCGGCGGCCACCTGGCCCATGAAGATCGCGAGCGGGAAGTTCCACGGGCTGATACACACCACGGGACCGAGCGGGCGATGCGTGTCGTTCGAGAACTCCTGGCGAATCTGCGTGGAGTAGTAGCGCAGAAAATCGATCGCTTCGCGAATCTCGGCCACCGCGTTCGGCAGCGACTTGCCCGCTTCGCGCACGATCAGGCCCATGAGCGTGTGCATCTGCGCTTCGAGCAGGTCGGCGGCGCGTGCGAGGCAGTCGGCGCGCGCTTCGACGGGCGTTGCCTGCCAGATCGGCGCGGCGGCCACGGCGTGCGAGAGCGCGGCGCTCACGTGCTCGCTCGTTGCCTCCACAACGGTGCCGACGAGATCGCGATGATCGGCCGGATTGCGCACGTCGCGCGCGACGCCCGCGATGATTTCGTCGCCTTCGAGCATCGGCGCGGCGCGCCACGGATGATGCGCGCTCGCGAGCAGCGCCGACGAAAGCGACGCGAGGCGATGTTCGTTCGAGAGGTCGAGGCCCATCGAGTTGAAGCGCTCCTTGCCGTACAGCTCGCGCGGCAGCGGAATCTTCGCGTGCGGCGCGCCCAGCGGCACGACCTTCGCAGCTTCGTCGATGGGGTTCGCGACCAGCTCGGCGACGGGCACGCTTTCATCGGCGATGCGGTTCACGAACGACGTGTTCGCGCCGTTTTCGAGCAGGCGGCGCACGAGGTACGCGAGCAGCGTTTCATGCGTGCCGACCGGCGCGTAGACGCGGCACGGACGGTTGAGCTTGCCCTGCGAGAGCGGGCCCGTGACTTCTTCGTACAGCGGCTCGCCCATGCCGTGCAGGCACTGGAATTCGTACTGGCCGGGATAGTAGTTCTGCCCCGCGAGGTGATAGATCGCCGAGAGCGTGTACGCGTTGTGCGTGGCGAACTGCGGATACACCGCGTCCGGCGCGCCGAGCAGCTTCTTCGCGCAGGCGAGGTACGACACATCGGTGTAGATCTTGCGCGTGTACACGGGGTAGCCTTCGAGGCCATCGACCTGGGCGCGCTTGATTTCCGTATCCCAGTACGCGCCCTTCACGAGGCGCACCATGATGCGGTGACGGCTGCGGCGCGCGAGATCGACGATGTAGTCGATCACGAACGGGCAGCGCTTCTGGTAAGCCTGCACCACGAAGCCAATGCCGTTCCAGCCCGCGAGTTCCGGGTCGAAACACAGCGCTTCGAGCAGGTCGAGCGAGAGTTCGAGGCGGTCGGCTTCTTCGGCGTCGATATTGAGGCCGATGTCATAGCGACGCGCCAGCACGGCGAGCGCGCGCACGCGCGGCAGCAGCTCGTTCATCGTGCGTTCCTGCTGCGCGCGCGAATAGCGCGGATGCAGCGCGGAGAGCTTGATCGAGATGCCGGGGCCTTCGTAGATGCCGCGGCCGCCCGCGGCCTTGCCGATGGCGTGGATCGCCTGCTCGTACGATGCGTAGTAGCGCTGAGCATCGGCTTCCGTCGTCGCGGCTTCGCCGAGCATGTCGTACGAGTAGCGGAACCCGCGCGCTTCGAACTTGCGGCTGTTGGCGAGGGCTTCGGAGATCGTCTCGCCCGTGACGAACTGCTCGCCCATCAAGCGCATCGCCATATCGACGCCCTTGCGGATCAGCGGCTCGCCGCCCTTGCCGATCATGCGCGTGAGCGCCGACGAAAGGCCGGCTTCGCTGTTCGTCGTGACGAGCTTGCCGGTGATCATGAGGCCCCACGTCGCGGCGTTCACGAACAGCGACGGCGCATGGCCGACGTGCGACTTCCAGTCGCCCTTGCTGATCTTGTCGCGAATGAGCGCGTCGCGCGTGGCGCGGTCGGGAATACGCAGCAGCGCCTCGGCGAGGCACATCAGCGCGACGCCTTCCTGGCTCGAAAGCGAGAACTCGTGGATCAGGCCTTCCACGCCCCCGCCCGAGCGCTTCGCGCGCAGCGTTTCCACGAGACGCGTGGCGAGCTTCGTCACGTCGCCGGTGAGGTTGGCCGGCAGGCGCGCCTCGCCGATCAGGAACGGCACGCACTCCGGCTCGGGGCGGCGGTACGCGGCCGTGATGGCCGCGCGCAGCACCGACTGCGGTTGCACGTTCTGCGCGAATTCGAGGAACGGGTGCGAGGCGGCTTCGTCGTCGTCGGAGTTAGCGCCATCGGCGAGATCGGTTGCGCCGACGTGGCCATTGAGTTCCGGCGGCAACTGACCGTGCTCGATTTTCTCGAGATAGGCAAAGATGGCTTGCTTGATGAGCCAGTGCGGCGTGCGCTCGAGCCGCGTGGCGGCGTCCTTCAGGCGGGAGCGGAGGAGATCGTCGACCTTGACGCCAAGTGTGGTGCTAGCCATGGTTCCTTCGTATGCCGGCTCAACGCACCGGCGGTGACTAAAAAGTTGGCGAATCGTAACCCTACAATTAAAAAGGTGCAACCACTCTCCGAGTATGGTTGCACCCTCTGCGAAGCCTTGCGGAGCCTGGCTTCGCGGCTGATGGCCGTCCGCTGGGCCGCCCCGGTTGCGCTCGGTATTTTCCCTGGTCGCGCAACACGCTGGACAACCCTAATCGATTCCGCAGCCGTGCCGTTATACAAACAGAGCGGGGGTTGTTGGTCACAAGAAATAGCGTAGGGACCGGAAAAATGGAAAAGCTGCTGGTGATTGCGGGAATCTGGACCATGTGCGCCCTGTGCGCCGTGTTTTTCATCCGCGGCGCGACAGCGCCCGACGAGCGCCGCATGAACCTGAAGCGAGCGGCGCGCAGCGAGGTGGCCGATACGGTCGGCAACTGAAGTAGCACGGCGGGTTGTTTCGATGCCCCGTGGCCGCGGTTTTGGGCCATGGCGGCTTCGTCTACGCTCGCGTTGCGGGGCCGCGGCCGGACTGATCGCGGCCGGACTGATCGCGGCCGGACTGATCGCGGCCGGACTGATCGCGGCCGGACCGATCGCGGCCCGACCGATCGCGGCCCGACCGATCGCCGCCCGACCGATCGCGGCCCGCTAGATATCCAGCGGGTCGACTTCGAGATTCCAGCGCAGCACGCCACGCAATGCGCGCAGCGCGGGTTGCCACGCGTGCAGCGTTGCCTGTAGCGCGGCCCGCGACTGGCTCTCCACCAGGAGTTGCGCGCGATGCACGTTCATCACCTTCACGATGGTGAGCGGCACCGCATCGTAAGCCGTCACGCGCTGCGCGGCGGGAATCGCCGCGAGCGCGTCGGCAGCCTGGGCGAGGAACGCCAGCGCGGCCTCCAGCGTGCGCCCTTCGGCGCGCAACAGCGCCTGATAAACGAACGGCGGCAGGTGCGCATCGCGCCGCTCGCCTAGCTGCGCATTCGCAAAACCCACATAGTCCTGGCGTGCCAGCGCGTGATAGAGCGCATGGCGCGGATAGCGCGTTTGCACGAGCACCTCGCCCGGCAGGCCCGCGCGCCCGGCCCGGCCGCTCACCTGCATCAGCTGCGCGAAGAGCCGCTCGCTCGCCCGGAAATCGTGCGAAAAGAGCGCATTGTCGGCGTTCAGCACGCCAACGAGCGACACGCGCTGGAAGTCGTGCCCCTTGGCGATCATCTGCGTGCCGACCAGGATATCGACGTCGCCCGCGTGCACGTCGGAGAACAGCGCCTGCGCACTGCCCTTGCGGCGCGTGCTGTCGGCGTCGATGCGCAGGACGCGCGCGCCCGGCACCGCGCTCGCGAGCGCTTCCTCGATGCGCTGCGTGCCGCGCCCCATCGGCGCAATGTCGACGTTGCCGCACTCGGGGCACGAACGTGGAATACGCGATTCCCAGCCGCAGTGGTGGCAACGCAGCGCGCGCTCCGGCTTGTGGAGCACGACGTAGGCGCTGCAACGCGGGCAGCCTGCCACCCACCCGCAGGCGTCGCAGGCGAGCGTGGGTGCATAGCCGCGCCGGTTCAGGAACACGAGACTTTGCTCGCCACGCTCGAGACGCGCCTTCATCGCCGCGACCAGCGGCCCGGAAAGCCCTTCGAACGAGGCGCGCCCGCGCCGCCGCTCCTCTTCGAGATCGATGAGCTTGACGGTCGGCAGCACCGCGTCGGCAATCGCGCGGCGCGAAAGTGTAAGCCGCGTGTAGCGGCCCTGCTCGGCCTGCCACCAGCTTTCGAGCGACGGCGTGGCCGAGCCCAGTACGACCGGCACGCCGAGCTGCTTCGCGCGCCAAACGGCCAGGTCTCGGGCCGAATAGCGCAGCCCCTCCTGCTGCTTGTAGGCGGGGTCGTGCTCCTCATCGATCACGAGCATCGCGAGGCGCGGCAGCGAAGCGAGCACCGCGAGCCGCGTGCCGAGCACGATGCGCACGCGGCCCGTGTGCGCCGCGAGCCAGTTGCGGGCGCGCTCGCCTTCGGCCAGCCCGCTGTGGAGCGTGACGATCGCATCGTCGGCCAGCGTGGCGGCGAAGCGCGTGCGAAAGGCGGCCTCGAACTGCGGCGTCAGATTGATTTCGGGGACGAGCACGAGCGCCTGGGCTCCCGGGTCGCGTTCGAGCAGCGCCGCGAGCGCGCGCAGATACACCTCGGTCTTGCCGCTGCCCGTCACCCCATGCAGCAGGAAAGGCGCAAAGCCGCTCGCCGCGCCGATGGCGTCGACGGCTTCAGCCTGCTCGTCGCTCAGACGGGGCACATCGGCGCCTCCGTCGTCCGAAATACGGCGCGACTCTTTGCGGGGCACACTTGCGTCCGCGCCAAATTCGATGCGCTGGTGCTCTACCCAGCCCGACTCGCACCAGGCGTCGAGTGTCGCTATCGCCTTGGGGTGCAGCGCGCGGGCCGCGGATGCGTCGAGTTCGCCGGCCTCGACGAGCGCCTCGGCGAGCCTGCGCAGCGCCTGGGCGCGCGCGGGCAAGGCTTCGGGCAGCGCGGCGCGCCCTTCTGGCAACAAGCGGTAGCGCTCTTCGGGCGCCAGGAGGCGCGCCCAGCGCGAGGGATCACGGAGCGCCTGCGGCAGCGCCGGCAACGCGACTTCGCCGAGTCCGCGCTGATAGTAGTCGGCGGCAAAGCCAGCCAGCGCGAGCCATTGCGCCGAAAGCGGCGGGCAGGCGGCGCAAATCGAACTCACGTCGCGCAGCTTGTTGGCCGGCACGTCGCTGTGAGCATTCACTTCGCAGATGAGGCCCACCGCGTCGCGCCGCCCGAACGGCACCCGCACGAGCATGCCGGGTTCGGGCGTGCTGTCGAGCCCGTAGCGATAGTCGTAGAGCGCATCCAGCGGATGATCCAACGCCACCCGCACGTACCGTCCCGTCATCCCCGACTCCCAGGGAAGTTCCGTACGCCACCGCACAGATACGCCAACCTAAAGTAATACTTTAAATTTCGCGCTAAGTTTTGGATTCCGCAGAACAATCGCGCCCCCGAATCTGCGCCTGTGGATAACTTTGTTGAGAACTCGCCGGGCGCCGCCGCGGCGCGCCGGCGCGGGGCCGTTATGTGCGATACCGCACAGAGCGCCGTGGAGCGGCGAAAGCCTTGTCTGTCAAGGGTCTGATTGATCCAGCCCAAGGCTGGGCGACCACCTGCGACAACCTTTCGCTCTTGCGCGCCGCAACGTGGCAAGTGTGCATAAGTCAAGTCTTGACAGGACCGCAATGGCGTCTGGATGGACTCCGGGGGCCGGTCTTACCCTGATGCCGGGAGCCCAGCCCGCTGCAGCGCAACAAGACCGTCATGCGCAGGCCGCGCGAATCGCGCGGCTATGCCGGTGCACTTCGTCCACGAGTTCGGCCACATTTTCGGGAGGCGTGAACTGCGAGATGCCATGGCCGAGGTTGAACACATGGCCGGGGTGCGCGCCAAAGCTGTCCAGGACCGCGCGCGCCTGCTCGCGAATCGCAGCCGGCGAGGCGAAGAGCACCGTCGGATCCAGGTTGCCCTGGAGCGCCACGCGATTGCCCACGCGCTCGCGCGCACGGCCCAGATTGACGGTCCAGTCGAGACCGACCGCATCCACGCCCGTATTCGCGATTTCGTCGAGCCAGAGCCCCCCGCCCTTCGTGAACGTGATCACGGGCACGCGCTCGCCGTCGTGCTCGCGCTTGAGTTGCGCCACGACATGCGCGATATACGCGAGCGAAAAACGCTGGTAGGCACCGTCGGCGAGCGCGCCGCCCCAGGTGTCGAAAATCATCACGGCCTGCGCGCCGGCTTCGATCTGCGCGTTCAGGTAGGCCGCCACGGCCTGCGCGTTGACTTCGAGAATGCGCTGCATGAGGTCCGGCCGCGCGTACATCATCGATTTGACCGTACGGAAGTCGTCCGAGCCGCCGCCCTCGACCATGTAGCAGGCGAGCGTCCACGGGCTGCCGGAGAAACCGATGAGTGGCACGCGCTGGCGTCCATCCGCGTTGGTCAGCGCGCGGCGGATCTCGCGCACCGCGTCCGTCACGTAGCCGAGCGTCTCGCCGATATCGGGCACCGCGAGACGCGCCACGTCTTCTTCGGTGCGCACGGGATGCGCGAACTTCGGCCCTTCGCCGGCCTGGAACGAGAGGCCGAGGCCCATCGCATCGGGAACGGTGAGGATGTCGGAGAACAGGATTGCGGCGTCGAGCGGATAGCGCTCGAGCGGCTGCAGCGTGACCTCGGTCGCGTAGTCGGGATGCTTCGCGAGACCGAGGAAGCTGCCCGCGCGGCTGCGCGTGGCGTTGTACTCCGGCAGATAACGGCCGGCCTGGCGCATCAGCCAGATCGGCGTGTACTCGGTCGGCTGGCGCAGCAACGCGCGCAGGAAAGTGTCGTTCAGGAGAGTGTGGGCCACGGGCGGATTGCGCGAAGTCGCGCCAAGGTTCGGAAGCAAGCGGCCATTTTACCGGAGCGGCCGCGGCGCCACGCCGCCGACGCGCGCAATCGGCAAGCGAAACGCCACTGAACGATAGAACCTGCATACCCAGGTAAGACCGGGCTTATCCACAGCGTATGCGAAGGCTATGATCGGACGGCTTTCAAAACATTGGATCAATCGAACCCAACTGGAGATACGATGAAAAACGCCGCCCTCGGCCTGACGATCGCGAGCGCCGTGCTGCTGAGCGCATGCGTCGCCGCCCCGTCCGCCGGAGCACCGGCCGCCGCCGCCCCTTCGCGACTCGACGATATCCTCGCGCGCGGCACGCTGCGCGCCTGCACGACCGGCGACTACAAGCCCTACTCGTTCTACAGGCAGGACGGCACGTTCGAAGGCATCGACATCGACATGACGGAATCGCTCGCGAAGTCGCTCGGCGTGAAGGCCGAGTTTGTGAAGACCTCGTGGCCGAACCTCATGAACGACTTCCTCGCGAAGTGCGATGTCGCCGTGGGCGGCGTCTCCACGACGCTCGATCGCCAGAAGCGCGCGTTCTTCACAGAGGCCTATCAGGTCGACGGCAAGACGCCGATCGTGCGATGCGCCGACGTCGACAAGTACCAGACCGTCGCGCAGATCGACAGGCCTTCGGTACGCGTGATCGTGAATCCGGGCGGCACGAACGAGCGCTTTGCCAAACAGTTCCTGCAGCATGCGACGCTCGTCCCTTATCCGGACAACGTCACGATCTTCAAGCAGATCCTCGCGGGCAAGGCCGACGTGATGGTCACCGACGCTTCCGAAACCATGCTGCAGCAGAAGCTCAATCCGGGGCTGTGCTCGGTGCATCCCGACAAGCCTTTCCAGTACGGCGAGAAAGCGTGGATGGTGCCGCGCGGCGACGTGGTGTTCCAGCAGTACGTCGATCAGTGGCTGCACCTGTCGCGCGCGAGCGGCGAGTATCAGGCAACCTCCGACAAGTGGCTCAAGTGAAGTGCACGGCGACCGTGCGCGCCTTCCGTTGGCGGCAATGTTATGGCCCTTCGAATTGCTACCATCAGTTGCACGATGCGCCGCGGCGCGAGGCGCGCAAAGTTTGCATTCCATGCATGCGCGCCTCATCGACGCATTGCGCATGTGCGCAGTCGGTAATTCCGTACCCATCGCATCGCCCGCTAACAACCGGGGCAACGGGCCTCCGTTCATGCGCCACGAATTCGCGCCTGCAAACCCGGGATGAGCGCTGTCAGATAGCGTCCGACAAACCGGTAAGAATGACTGCCACCAAACGCTCAGGAATGCAAAGAAGCCGCCAAAGCCTTATCTGACGGGCGTTACAACCTGAAACACTTTGTTACCGCGAACGCCAGTTAATTCGCCCACAATGCCTTCAACGGTTTCAACACGGATGTGGTTCGGTGCAAGTGTGAGCGGACACAAAGCACTCAGCCGGTCGGCACTGCGCCGAAGCCCTCTCGAGGGGCATCCTTGCTGGAGCCGTGACCGGCGTCGACGACGTTTCATGACCCGGCTCCTCCTTTGGTCTCCTCGCGCTAACCCCGTAGCGTGTGGTTTTTAGCGGGCTCCAGGCCCGCTTTTTTTTCGCCCTCATTTTCCTCGATGCTTGCTGAGTTCGCCGTGTATTCCACTGCGCGAGCTGTTGCGCCGCGAGATAATCATTCGGCTTCCCAATCAATTTCGTGCGCTCGAGTAAAAGCGCCGCGGCGTGGTGATCCGTTCGCCGCGGCCGTCGTGCTTCGGCGCTAAACCCTCAAGCGGTCTTCTGCTCGCTGATCTTCAATTCGTCGATCATGCGCGCGCGCATCACGAACTTCTGGACTTTGCCTGTTACCGTCATCGGCAGTTCGTCGACAAAGCGGATGTACTTCGGAATCTTGTAGTGGGCAATCTGCCCCTGGCAGAACGCCTGGATCTCCTCGGCCGTGGCCGTTTCGCCCGGACGCAGCACGATCCACGCACAGACTTCCTCGCCGTACTTCGCATCGGGCACGCCGAACACCTGGGCCGACTGCACCTTCGGATGGCGGAACAGGAACTCCTCGATCTCGCGCGGATAGATATTCTCGCCACCGCGAATGAGCATGTCCTTCAGGCGGCCGACGATGTTGCAATAGCCTTCGGCGTCGATCGTCGCGAGATCGCCCGTGTGCATCCAGCCGTCGACGATCGACTCTGCCGTTTTGGCCTCGTCTCCCCAGTAGCCCAGCATCACCGAATATCCCTTCGTGCAAAGTTCGCCCGTTTCGCCCACCGGCACGATATTGCCGAGCGCATCGACGATCTTCACTTCGAGATGCGGCTGGATACGGCCCACCGTGGTCGTGCGCTTGTCGAGCGGATCGGTGGTCGAGCTCTGGAACGACACGGGGCTCGTTTCCGTCATGCCGTAGGCGATCGTGATCTCGGCGAGATGCATTTTCGAAACGACGCGCTTCATCGTCTCGATCGGACACGGCGAGCCGGCCATGATGCCTGTGCGCAGCTTCGAGAGATCGAAGCGCGCGAACTCGGGATGATCGAGCTCGGCGATGAACATCGTGGGCACCCCGTGCAATGCCGTGCAGCCCTCTTCCGAGACGGCCTCGAGCGTCGCGCGCGGATCGAAGGCCTCGCCCGGGAAGACCATGTTCGCGCCCACCGAAACGCACGCGAGCACCGCGAGCACCATGCCGAAGCAGTGATAGAGCGGCACGGGAATGCAGAGCGAGTCCGCTTCGGTGAGGCGCATCGCCTGCGCAATGAAACGCCCGTTGTTGAGCACGTTGCGGTGCGTGAGCGTCGCGCCCTTCGGATTGCCGGTCGTGCCGCTCGTGAACTGGATGTTGATCGGGTCGCCCGACGATAGCGTCGCGTCGATGGCATCGAGCCATGACGTGCCGTCGCGGACAATGCGCTCGCGGCCGAGTTCGACGATTTCGCTGAAGCACAGCATGCCGGGTGTCGACGTATCGCACATGCGGATGACCGCACGCAGCTCGGGCAGGCGCGCCGCCTGCAGCTGGCCTGGCGCCGCGGTCGCGAGCTCGGGTGCGAGCGTCTGCAGCATCTCCAGATACTTCGACGTCTTGAAGCTCTCCGCGCAGACGATCGCCTTGCAGCCGACCTTGTTCAACGCGTATTCGAGTTCGGCGAGTCGATAGGCGGGATTGATATTGACGAGCACCGCGCCGATGCGCGCCGTCGCGAACTGGGTCAGCAGCCATTCGACACGGTTGGGCGACCAGATGCCGACCCGGTCGCCCTTGACGATGCCCAGTTCGGCGAAACCGGCTGCGAGCACATCGACCTCGGCGGCGAACTCGCGCCAGGTCCAGCGGATGCCCTGCTCACGGAACACCACGGCAGGACGCTCGGGAAACCGGTTGGCCGTGTCCTGCAGGAAGGTTCCGAGCGTCGCGTCGCTGAGCGGCACCTCGGTCGTGCCTCGCACGTACGAAAGCCCGTCTTTGGGCGCGATGAGCGGCTCAGGTACACCGTGCGCGGGGCGCGCGCCTGCTGCGTCGATTGCCATGATGGCTGTCTCCTGGGGAGCGTCACTCCCACT
Organism: Paraburkholderia sp. JHI2823; assembly: GCF_038900695.1. Classification (NCBI taxonomy): domain Bacteria; kingdom Pseudomonadati; phylum Pseudomonadota; class Betaproteobacteria; order Burkholderiales; family Burkholderiaceae; genus Paraburkholderia; species Paraburkholderia sp. JHI2823. Next base: position 29,643 of record NZ_JAYMRY010000008.1, read on the forward strand.
CTTGAAATCGATGTGAAAACCATTGCGCCACCGGCTTTCCTGGCGGCGGCATCAAGTCTTGCTCGCAGTGACTTCCGTCGAACGCGGCCACGCCTTCCGAGCCGGCCGCGAACGCATGATTTGGCATTACCTTTCCGTAAACGTCAAGTATGTCAGAGCATTCTTGTCGACCACTCCTGCTCACGCCTTTTATGCCGTGTTTTTCATCGCGATGCCATCGGGCCGTGCCCGTTGATCGGCGCCGAAATGCAAAAAGGGCTCCCCGGTTGGGGAGCCCTTTTCGCTTCGGCCGTCGCGCCGCGAAGGCGCGCGTACGAGAACCAATTAGTGCTGGTTCATCTTGCGCAGGCGCTGGATCGCCGCGAGCTGCGCGACCGCGTAGGCCAGTTCAGCCTGAGCGGTGGCGTACTCGAGGTTCGAGCCCGCGTTCTGCAGCGTCTCTTCGGCGCGCTTGCGCGCTTCCGTCGCCTTCGCCTCATCGAGATCCTTGCCGCGGATCGCCGTGTCGGCGAGCACCGTGACGGCGCCCGGCTGCACTTCGAGAATGCCGCCTGCGACGAACACGAACTCCTCGTCGCCGTCTTCCGCCACGATGCGCACGGCACCCGGACGAATGCGCGTGATGAGCGGCGTGTGGCCCGGCAGAATGCCCAGCTCGCCCGCCTCGCCCGGAAGCGCGACGAACTTCGCCTGGCCGTCGAAGATGCTCTCTTCGGCGCTGACGACGTCTACCTTGATGGTTGCTGCCATATGTGTCGACTCCTGTCGATCGGAGTGGGCGCTTGCGCGCTTGTTCCGATCCCATGCATGGCTCGGATCAAACAGTTGCGGCGGCGGGCATGCGCCAGGCGCTACCCGCCTTGTTGCCGGCAACGTGATCCTTACTGGATCTTCTTGGCCTTTTCGAAGGCTTCGTCGATCGTGCCGACCATGTAGAACGCCTGCTCCGGCAGGTGATCGCACTCGCCGCCAACGATCATCTTGAAGCCGCGGATCGTTTCCTTCAGCGGCACGTACTTGCCCGGCGAGCCCGTGAAGACTTCCGCGACGTGGAACGGCTGCGACAGGAAACGCTGGATCTTGCGCGCACGTGCCACCGTCAGCTTGTCTTCCGGCGACAGTTCGTCCATGCCCAGAATCGCGATGATGTCGCGCAGTTCCTTGTAGCGCTGGAGCGTTTGCTGCACGCCGCGCGTGATCGAGTAGTGCTCTTCGCCGATCACGTTCGGGTCGATCTGGCGCGAGGTCGAGTCGAGCGGGTCGACTGCCGGGTAGATACCCAGCGAGGCGATGTCACGCGACAGCACGACGGTTGCGTCCAGGTGGCCGAAGGTCGTAGCCGGCGACGGGTCGGTCAGGTCGTCCGCAGGGACGTACACGGCCTGAACCGACGTAATCGAGCCCTTCTTGGTCGACGTGATGCGCTCTTGCAGCTTGCCCATTTCTTCGGCCAGCGTCGGCTGATAGCCCACTGCCGAAGGCATACGGCCGAGCAGTGCCGAGACTTCCGTGCCAGCCAGCGTGAAACGATAGATGTTGTCGACGAAGAACAGCACGTCGAGGCCTTCGTCACGGAAGTGCTCGGCCATCGTGAGACCCGTCAGCGCGACGCGCAGACGGTTGCCCGGCGGCTCGTTCATCTGGCCGTACACCAGCGCGACCTTGTCGAGAACGTTCGAGTCCTTCATTTCGTGGTAGAAGTCGTTGCCCTCACGGGTACGCTCGCCCACGCCCGCGAACACGGAGAAACCGCCGTGCTCCTTCGCGATGTTGTTGATGAGCTCCATCATGTTGACGGTCTTGCCCACGCCAGCACCGCCGAACAGACCGACCTTGCCGCCCTTCGCGAACGGGCAGATCAGATCGATAACCTTGATGCCGGTTTCGAGCAGTTCCGCCGAAGGCGACAGCTCGTCGAACGCCGGAGCCTTCTGGTGGATCGCACGCGTCGTTTCGCTGACGATCGGGCCTGCTTCGTCGATCGGGCGGCCCAGCACGTCCATGATGCGGCCGAGCGTCGGCTTGCCGACCGGCACGCTGATGGGGTTGCCCGTGTTCTTGACCACGGTGCCGCGGCGCAGGCCGTCGGAAGCACCCAGACAGATGGTGCGGACAACGCCGTCGCCCAGCTGTTGCTGCACTTCCAGGGTCAGGTCCGACCCTTCGAGAATCAGCGCGTCGTAGATCTTCGGCATGGTCTCGCGCGGGAATTCCACGTCGATCACCGCGCCGATGCACTGTACGATCTTGCCTTCTACCAAAGCAGTTGTACTCATCGATTTTCCTTTAGATACCTGAATTCTTCACTCGCCCACCGGTTCGGCACCGGCGCGGCACCGACGCGGTTTCGCAATCGGTTCGCGCTTGTCGCTCGATCAAACAGCGGCTGCGCCGCCGACGATTTCCGAAAGTTCCTTCGTAATCGCGGCCTGGCGGCTCTTGTTGTACGAGAGCTGCAGCTCGTTGATGACCGTCTTCGCGTTGTCCGACGCCGCCTTCATCGCCACCATGCGGGCCGACTGCTCCGATGCCATGTTTTCCGCCACGGCCTGATAGACCAGGGCTTCGACATAGCGCACCAGCAGTTCGTCCACGACGGTTTGCGCGTCCGGCTCGTAGATGTAGTCCCACGCCGACTTCGGCGTCGTGCCGTCGTCATTCGCTTCGAGGCGCTCGGCAGACAGCGGCAGCAACTGCTCGATCACCGGCTCCTGCTTCATCGTGTTGACGAAGCGCGTGTACGCGAGGTACACGGCGGAGAGCTTGCCTTCCGCGTACTGGTCGAGCTGCACCTTCACGGCGCCGATCAGTTTTTCGAGGTGCGGCGTGTCGCCGAGTTGCACGACGTTCGAAACGACCTTCGCGCGCAGTCGGTTCAGGAAACCGAGGCCCTTGCTGCCGATCGCGGTTGCTTCGATCGACTTGCCGGAGGCTTCGAGATCCTTGAACTTCTGCAGCGTCGCGCGCAGCACGTTGGTGTTCATCCCGCCGCACAGACCCTTGTCGGTCGTGACGAGAATCACGCCGGCGACCTTCGAATCGTTGTTTTCCGTCATGAACGGATGACGATACTCGGGGTTCGCACGGCTCATGTGCGCAGCGATGTCGCGGACCTTGTCGGCATACGGGCGGGCGGCGCGCATGCGCTCCTGGGCACGGCGCATTTTCGACGCCGCGACCATTTCCATCGCCTTGGTGATCTTGCGCGTGTTTTGCACGCTCTTGATCTTGCCGCGAATTTCCTTCATTCCAGCCATAGCTTGCTCCTTTGTCGGCCCGAGCTAGCGCGAAAGCGCCGACTCGGGCCCAGTCCGTTTATCGTGGTTGATTCCCGGACGGATCAATATGCGCCGGACTTCTTGAAGTCCTTGAGAGCCGCATGCAGCGCGTTCTCGTCGTCCTTCGCCAGGTCCTTCTTGTCCTCGATGCGCCCGATCAGGTCGGCGTGCTTCGACTTCAGGTATTCGCGCAGGCCCTTTTCGAACGGCAGGACGTCCTTCACGTCGATGTCGTCGAGATAGCCGTTGTTCGCCGCGAACAGCGCAACAGCCAGTTCCCACACCTGCAGCGGCTGATACTGCGGCTGCTTGAGCAGTTCCGTCACGCGGCGGCCGCGCTCGAGCTGCTTGCGGGTCGCTTCGTCGAGGTCCGATGCGAACTGGGCGAATGCAGCCAGTTCACGGTACTGCGCGAGGTCGGTACGGATACCGCCCGACAGCTTCTTCACGACCTTGGTCTGTGCCGCGCCACCCACGCGCGACACCGAAACGCCGGCGTTGATTGCCGGGCGGATGCCTGCGTTGAAGAGGTCGGTTTCCAGGAAGATCTGGCCGTCGGTAATCGAGATCACGTTCGTCGGAACGAACGCGGTCACGTCGCCGGCTTGCGTTTCGATGATCGGCAGTGCGGTGAGCGAACCGGTCTTGCCCTTCACTTCGCCGTTCGTGAACTTCTCGACGTAGTCGGCCGACACGCGCGCGGCGCGCTCGAGCAGACGCGAGTGCAGATAGAACACGTCGCCGGGGTAAGCTTCACGGCCCGGCGGACGGCGCAGCAGCAGCGAGATCTGACGGTATGCCCAGGCTTGCTTGGTCAAGTCGTCATAGATGATGAGGGCGTCTTGACCGCGGTCGCGGAAGTATTCGCCCATCGTGCAACCGGCGTACGGCGCGAGGTACTGCAGCGCGGCCGATTCCGAAGCCGAAGCGGCAACGACGATCGTGTACTCGATCGCGCCCGTTTCTTCGAGCTTGCGCAGCACGTTCTGGATCGACGAAGCCTTCTGGCCGATGGCGACGTAGATACAGATGAGGTCCTTGCCCTTCTGGTTGATGATCGTGTCGACGGCCACCGCGGTCTTGCCGCACTGACGGTCGCCGATGATCAGCTCGCGCTGGCCACGGCCGATCGGCACCATCGAGTCGATCGACTTCAGACCCGTTTGCACCGGCTGCGAAACGCCTTCACGCCAGATCACGCCCGGAGCGATCTTTTCGATCGCGTCGGTCATCTTCGCGTTGACCGGGCCCTTGCCGTCGATCGGGTTGCCGAGCGGATCGACCACGCGGCCGATCAGTTCCGGGCCGACCGGCACGTCGAGAATGCGGCCCGTCGTCTTGACGATGTCGCCTTCCGAGATGTGCTCGTACTCGCCCAGAATCACGGCGCCGACCGAGTCACGCTCGAGGTTCAGCGCGAGACCGAAGGTGTTGCCCGGGAATTCGAGCATTTCGCCCTGCATCACGTCCGACAGGCCGTGGATACGCACGATACCGTCGGTCACGGAGATCACGGTACCTTGATTGCGAACGTCTGCGCTCGCTTCAAGGCCCTGGATCCGGCTCTTGATCAGCTCGCTGATCTCAGAGGGATTGAGTTGCATTATTCGCTCCTGATGTTCAATTCTGTTGCGTGCCAGCCGCCGCGCCCTTGGTCGGGGCGCTCAGGCGCTCAGGCTGTAAGCGCCGCCTGCATGCTGGCGAGCCGCGCGCGGACCGAGGTATCGAGCACTTCGTCGCCGACCGTGACGCGCACGCCGCCGATGAGCGACTTGTCGATTTCGACGGCCGGGTTCAGCTTGCATTTGAACCTGCGTTCGAGGCTGGCGACGAGATCGTTCAACTGCGCGCCTTCCAGCGGGAACGCGCTGACGATAATCGCGTCTGCGGCCCCTGCTTTGGCGTTCTTGAGCGCTTCGAACTGCGACTGGATTTCCGGCAGCAGTGCCAGGCGGTGATTTTCGATCAGCATCCGCACGAGGTTTTTGGCCTCGGCCGACTCCTTGACCGGCGACTTCACCGCCGCGAGCAGCAGCTCGGCGACCTGGGGCTGACTCACCTTCGGGCTCGTCGCGACCGACTGCACCTCGGGCAAGGCCGCAACCTGTGCCAGCTCCGCGACGAGCGTGGACCAGGCGGCGGTGTCACCAGCTTCGGCCACGCCAAACAATGCTTCTGCGTACGGGCGGGCGATGGTTGCAAGTTCGGCCATGATCAGAGCTCGGCTTTCAGTTGATTCAGCAGTTCGGCGTGGGCCGACTGATCGACTTCGCGCTTCAGGATCTGCTCGGCGCCTTGCACAGCGAGGGCCGCGACTTCGGCGCGCAGGGCTTCGCGTGCCTTCACGACCTGCTGGTCAGCGTCGGCCTTCGCTTGAGCGATGATGCGTGCCGCTTCGGCGTGTGCCTGGGCCTTGATTTCTTCTGCGACGGCCAGCGCGCGCTTTTCAGCGTCGGCGATACGGCTTTGACCCTCGTTACGGGCGGTAGCGAGCTCTTCGCCGACGCGCTTGTGCGCCGCTTCGAGTTCCGCCTTGCCCTTTTCCGCAGCGGCGAGGCCGTCTGCGATCTTCTTCGAGCGCTCGTCGAGGGCGTTGATCAACGGCGGCCACACGAACTTCATCGTGAACCACGCGAGGATCAGGAACACGACCATTTGCGCAAACAGGGTTGCGTTGAGATTCACGGTGTTTCCTTAATCGTTGCTATTCCGGGGAATTGAAACGGCAAGGCGCTCATCGGTTGTGAACTCGATCAGCGCCTCGTCTCCCGTTCCGCCATGCGCCCACTACCCGTTATAGGTCAGGCGCAACCTTCCAGGGAACTTAGCCCGCGAGCTTCGAGAGCAGCGGGTTAGCGAACGCGAACAGCATTGCAACACCCACGCCGATCAGGAACGCTGCATCGATCAGACCAGCCAGCAGGAACATCTTCGTCTGCAGCGGGTTCATCAGTTCAGGCTGACGTGCGCAGGCTTCGATGTACTTGCCGCCCATCAGGCCGATACCGATACAGGCGCCGATTGCACCCAGGCCGATGATGATGCCGATACCGATGGCCGTGAAACCCTGGATGTTGGCGATGAAAGCTTGCATGATCACTCCTTTGTGAGATTTTTTGGAACTGGGGATTTAAAACTGCAAATCTGGTTCGACGCGCACTTAGTGCTTGTCGTGTGCCTGGCCGATGTACACCAGCGTCAGCATCATGAAAATGAACGCCTGCAGCAGAACGATCAGGATGTGGAAGATCGCCCAGACGCTGCCCGCAATCACGTGGCCGATGAAGCCAAGCACCGTCGTGTCCGCGCCGAAGCTCCACAGACCGCCCAGCAGCGCGATCAGCAGGAACAGCAGTTCGCCTGCATACATGTTGCCGAACAACCGCAGGGCGAGCGAAACCGTCTTGGCGACGAACTCGATGATGTTCAGTGCAAGGTTCGGGATCCACAGCAGCGGATGCGCGCCGAACGGGGCCGAGAGCAGTTCGTGTGCGAAGCCGCCGGGACCCTTGATCTTGAGGTTGTAGTAGATCATCAGCACGAACACGCCGAGCGCGATGCCGAACGTGCCGTTGAGGTCCGCCGTCGGGACGATGCGATGATGCGGCAGCACTTCGGACAGGCCGAGCCACCCGATCACGCGGCCCGGCAGGTCGACGGGGATGAAGTCGAGGGAGTTCATGAGGCCGACCCAGATGAACACGGTCAGCGCGAGCGGTGCAATGAAAGTGCGATTGCCGTGGACGATGGACTTGGACTGGTCCTCGACCATTTCGACCAGCATTTCGATGGCGCACTGGAAGCGGCCCGGCACGCCCGGGGTCGCCTTGCGCGCAGCCAGACGCAGGATGAGTAGGGTCACGACACCGCAAAAAATCGACCAGAACAACGTGTCGAGGTTCCAGACGCTGAAGTCGACGATCGACGTCTGGTGCGAGGTCGCAAAGTTCTGCAAGTGGTGAGCAATGTACTCGGACGGACCCGGAGCGCTCGTGCCTTCGCTAGCTGCCATATTGTTAAAGCCACCCAAATTGTCGAAAAACGTTTTCGGCCGCTCCCGCCGCAATTCTGTATTGCGGGAACGCGCCGCCGTGGATCGTGTCTTATCTGCTTCGCATCGGCCAGCCGACTTCCACCTGCATCGCCTCGACGCCTTGAGTTCAGGCGGCGCGATGTGGGCGGGTCAGCGCCACGCGAGCGCGATCCAGTATGTCTTCAGTGCGATCAGGTAGGTGACGAGCAAAGGAATCCACTGCACGTCGCGATACCAGAACGCGATGGCGACGAACATCGCAATCGTCGCCCCCATCTTGAATGCTTCACCGAGCATCCAGTTAAACACGGTGCCGGCTTGGCTCAACTGCTTCAGGCGCGCTGCGAACAGTGCACCGGGGAACCAGCAGATCGCTCCGCCGAGGAACGCAGACAGCGCAGCATCGGCAGGCTGCTTATAAAACAGCCACCACACCAGCGTTGCAACCAGGGACAAAACCACTTGCGCCGCCACGACGCGAAACGGCGTGACGCGCGATGGGCGACTCACCTGTGCGCCGAAGAGCTGCTCGGCTTCGCCACGGGTGAGCGGAACGATGTCGTTGTTATCTTGCTGGCTGGCGTCCAGTTCATCCCAGCGCGCGTTGTGATCGATGCGCGCGGAACTAGCCGCTGCATCCCGCCCCCGGCCGGATGCTCCGACTGCACCCGGTGGAACATCGAGCCCTTCATGCGCCTCTGGCGCTTTGCCTGGCCTCTGACCCACCATCGCCTTATTCCGGATATTCGCCGTGCGCGCGCTTTATTACAGCGTGCCTACAGCATCGCCAACCAAATAAATCGGGGCGATTGTAAGCGATAGTTGCAGGCAATTCAAGACTTTAGGCCGTTCAATAAACCCCGTGAAACGCGACTTCATGATGCGGAAAACGCGGGGCCGCAAAGATGCGACCGGTAACTGTAAGGGAGCGAACAGTCATCAGGACAACCAGGCAAATGGCGGCCGGACGTCGCGCAGCCGGCGATCCGGGAAGCGCTGGCGTCAGAGCAGACGCAACAGCAACGCGCCGCCCAGGAAGGCCGCGATCCAGAACGGCACCGCGATCAGGTGAAACGGCAGCCAAACGCCCCGTTCGCCGGACAAACGCACGGCAATCAGATTCGCGAGCGAGCCGATGGCGAAACCAAAGCCCCCCACGCTCACGCCGAACGCGAGCGCGCGCCAGTCGTGCGTGAAACCCGCCAGGACGATGGCGGCCGGCACGTTGCTGATGACCTGGGACAGCAGGGCCCCTGCGGCAAAAGCACGCATGGGCGTCTGCAGCGAGAGCGCGGTCAACGCGTCATGAATCGTGGGCAACGCGGCAACGCTGCGCAGAACGATGAACATCAGCACGAAGATCAGCAACAGCAGCCAGTCGATCTTGAGCACGATCCGTATGCGCCAGATCACGAATCCCGCGCCGACCGCGGCCAGCGCGACGCCTGCGTGGTGCGCATCGGCGAGCAGCACGAATGCGACGAACAGGACGGCCGCGACAGTCGCCAGTGCGCCATCGACACGCTGCGGCGCGCTGTCTTTCGAAAAATCCAGCGGTGTGGCCTTGAATAGAAATGCGGCCAGCAGGATGAGCATTGTCATCAGAAACGCGCACAGGGGTGCGAGTTCGATGATGAAGCGCGCGAACGACACGCCGCTCACCTGCCACAGAAACAGATTCTGCGGGTTGCCGATCGGCGTTAGCACCGAACCGGCGTTCACGGCAATCGCGATGACGATCACGAGGCGCTTGAGCGGCAATGGCGCGAGCTTGTGGAGCGAAAGCACGAGCGGCACCACGACAAAAAGCGCGACGTCATTGGTCACGATCATCGATAGTGCTGCGGCCAGCCCGACGAGCAGCAACGCGAGCCCGCGCTCGGAGTGAATATGGTGGACGAGCTTGTGTGCGAGCCACGTCAGCAGTCCTGAATATTCGATGGCCTTGGTCAGGATGAGCAGCCCGGCGAGGGTCATCACCGTTTGCCAGTCGACCAGCGCAGGCAGTGTGGCGATAGGCCGCGGCGCGAGAACCTGCAGCGCCACGAACGCGACGACGAGGATCGCGAGCACCGGCTCGGACGCGGCGATCGCGCCGAGACGGCGCAGCTGGTTCCAGGGCCGCCGTGCGCCCCGCTGTGATTCGCTCACCGTTTATACGCCGAGGTGCGCGTTTGCCGAAGCGCGCGTCATGCCGCCGTTTCGCCGCGCAGTCGTAGCAGGATGCCGTCGAGCGCGTCGAGATCGCCGAAATCGACCGTGAGCTGCCCTCGCCCCCGGCGGCCAAGCTTGATCCTCACCGAGGCGGCGAGCAGGTCCGAAAGCTCTTCTTCGAGGCGGCGCGTATCGCGGCCACCGTCGTGCGCCGCCTTCGCCTTCACTGCGGGCGTGGCCTTGGTCGTCGCCGAGACGAGCTTCTCCGTTTCCCGCACCGACATCCGCTTGTTGACCACCTGGTTCGCGAGCGTGATTTGCGTCGCGGCATCCACGGCGAGGAGCGCGCGCGCGTGACCCATGTCGAGGTCGCCCGCGAGCAGCATGGTCTGCACCGGCGTCGCGAGATTGAGCAGACGCAGCAGATTCGAGACGGCGCTGCGCGAACGTCCCACCGACTCCGCCGCCTGCTCGTGCGTGAAATTGAACTCGTCGAGCAGGCGCTGGATGCCCTGCGCCTCTTCCAGCGGATTCAGGTCCTCGCGCTGGATGTTCTCGATCAGCGCCATCGCCGCGGCCGCCTGATCGGGCACGTCCTTCACGAGCACGGGCACTTCGGTCAGCCCGGCGATATGCGCCGCACGGAAGCGTCGCTCGCCCGCAATGATCTCGTAGCGCCCCGTCGCAACCGGACGCACGAGAATGGGCTGCATCAGGCCTTGCGCGCGGATGCTCGCGGCCAGTTCCTGAAGCGCGCCCTCGTCCATGCGCGTGCGCGGCTGGTACTTGCCCGCCTGCATCTGCGTGAGCGGCAGCGTGTTGGGCGCGCCGTCGATCTTCACCGCCTCGGTGATGTCCGCGCTGCCGCCGAGCAATGCTTCCAGCCCTCGGCCCAGCCCCTTCTTCCGTGCTACTGCGTTCATCGTGCTTCCCCAGTCTCTCTTCAGAGTGCGCGTACGCGCTCGATCATTTCCGCGCCGAACTGCACATAGGCCTGTGCGCCGCGCGAGGCGCGATCGAACACCACGCCCGGCAAGCCGTAGCTCGGCGCCTCGGCGAGGCGGACGTTGCGCGGGATCACGGCGTCGAAGACCTTGTCGCCGAAGTGTTCCTTCAACTGCTCGGAAACCTGCTGTTGCAGCGTGATGCGCGGATCGAACATCACGCGCAGAAGACCAATCACCTTGAGGTCGCGATTCATGTTCGCGTGGACCTGCTTGATCGTATTGACGAGATCGGACAGCCCTTCCAGCGCGAAATATTCGCACTGCATCGGAATCACCACGCCATGCGCCGCGCACAAACCGTTGAGCGTGAGCAGCGACAACGCCGGCGGGCAATCGATCAGCACGAAATCGTACTCGGCGTCGACTTCGGCGAGCGCGGTCTTCAACCGCCGCTCGCGCTGCTCGACCGGGACCAGCTCGACTTCGGCGCCCGCGAGCTCGCGGTTGGCGGGCACGACGTCGTAGCCGACCTGCTCCGGCCGCGTACGCGCAGCGTTCACCGCTACCCCATCGACGAGCACCTCGTAGACCGTGTTCTCGCACGCGGCCTTGTCGATGCCGCTGCCCATCGTGGCGTTGCCCTGCGGATCGAGGTCGATGAGAAGGACACGCTGTCCCTGCGATGCGAGGCTCGCGGCGAGATTGACCGTTGTCGTCGTCTTGCCGACGCCGCCCTTCTGGTTCGCAACGCAGAAGATTTTTGCCATCTTTTGGGTGTCCCTTTTACTACCTTGAGAAGTTTGCTTACATTACAGCTCGATCGCCGGGCCCGCCATCCGGTCGACTGGCCATCGCCGTGGCCGGCTCAGGCTGCGGCAACCGGTTCAACCGACACCTCGATCAGATGGCGCTCCGCATCGAGCATCGGCACGCTCAAGCGGATGGTGTTCAACACTTTCGTGCCGCCGGGCAAGCGCTCGATCTCACCTTCCGGACGCACACCCTTCATGGCCCAGATCGCGCCGCCGTCCGCAACGAGATGACGGGCCAGTGTAACGAAATCGGCGAGATCCGCGAATGCCCGAGAGACGATCATGTCAAATTTTTTCGGCACCTCGACGCCAGGACGTAGCGATTCGACGCGACCGGTGACCACCGAGAGGTTCGTGAGACCGAGCTGAGCCTTCGCCTGCGCCTGGAACGCGGACTTCTTCTGCACGATATCGTTGAGCGTGACCTGCCAGCCCGGCCGCACGATCGCGAGCACGATGCCGGGCAGACCGCCGCCCGAGCCGACGTCGAGCACGGTCGCGTCGGCGCGCGCCGGCAGATGCGGCACGATCGAAAGCGAATCGAGAATATGCTGGATCAGCATCTGGCGCGGGTCGCGGATCGCCGTGAGGTTATACACGGCGTTCCACTTCGCGAGCAGCGCGACGTAATCGAGCAGCTGTTCGTGCTGGCGCTCGGTCAGCTCCACGCCCAGCGCCTCAGCGCCCTCTTTCAGCAGGCATGCGAGTGCTTCGCGGTCCGCGATGCCGGGTTGCCTTGCGCGGCCCGTCATTGCGCCACCGGCGTCGTGTCGGTGCCTGCGTCGTCAGCGGCCCCCGTGCTCTGGCGACGGCGGCCCAAGCCACGCTTGAGGTGCACCATCAGCAGTGAGATCGCGGCGGGCGTGATGCCTGAAATGCGCGACGCCTGACCGATGGTCTCGGGACGGAACTGGTTCAGCTTCTGGCGCGCCTCAAAAGAGAGGCCGCGCACTTCCGCGTAGTCGATGCCTTCCGGCAGGCGCGTATTTTCCTGCGCGCCATTGCGCTCGATTTCGTCCGCTTGACGGTCGATGTAGCCCTGATATTTGATGCCGATTTCGATCTGCTCCTTGATCTGGGCAAGCAGAATCTCGTCGTCGGCAAGCGGGGTTTCCGGTGCGCAGGCGCCCGCGCGTAGGCCACAGACGCCGTCGTAGCTCACGCCGGGACGGCGCAGCAGATCCGCCAGATTGTATTCGCGGTCGATCGACTTGCCGAGCAACGCGGTCGCTTCCTCAGACGAAAGCGTCTTCGGGTTCACCCACGTCGATTTCAGGCGCTCTGTTTCACGTGAAACAGCGTCGCGCTTGCGGCAGAACGCGTCCCAGCGGACATCGTCGATAACGCCGAGCTCGCGACCGATCTCCGTGAGGCGCATATCCGCGTTGTCTTCGCGGAGGCTCAAGCGGTATTCAGCGCGGCTCGTGAACATGCGGTAAGGCTCGGAGACACCGCGCGTGACCAGATCGTCGACGAGCACGCCAAGGTAAGCCTGATCGCGACGCGGGCACCAGGCGTCCTTGCCCTGCACTTGCAGGCCCGCGTTCATACCTGCGAGCAGACCTTGCGCAGCGGCTTCCTCATAGCCCGTCGTGCCATTGATCTGGCCCGCAAAGAACAAGCCGTTGATGGCCTTGGTTTCGAGCGAAGCCTTGAGTCCGCGCGGATCGAAATAGTCGTATTCGATCGCGTAGCCGGGCCGCAGGATGTGCGCGTGCTCGAGGCCGCGCATCGAATGCACCAGTTCCAGCTGCACGTCGAACGGCAGGCTCGTCGAGATGCCGTTCGGGTAGAACTCGTTCGTCGTCAGGCCTTCCGGTTCGAGGAAGATCTGATGCGATTCCTTCGAGGCGAAGCGGTGAATCTTGTCTTCGATCGACGGGCAATAGCGCGGCCCCACCCCTTCGATCACGCCCGTGTACATGGGCGAGCGGTCGAGGCCGCCACGGATGATGTCGTGCGTGCGCTCGTTCGTGTGCGTGACCCAGCACGGAATCTGGCGCGGATGCTGATCCGCGCGGCCGAGGAACGAGAATACCGGCACGGGATCGAGATCGCCGGGCTGTTCTTCGAGCACCGAGAAGTCGATCGTCCGGCCGTCGATGCGCGGCGGCGTACCCGTCTTGAGGCGCCCCTGCGGCAGCTTCAGCTCCTTCAGGCGCGACGACAGGGTCACCGCAGCGGGATCGCCCGCGCGGCCGCCTGTGTAGTTGTTCAGGCCCACGTGGATCTTGCCGTCGAGGAAGGTTCCCGCCGTCAGCACCACCGCACGGCCGCGGAAGCGAATGCCGACCTGCGTCACCGCGCCGACCACGCGGTCGCCTTCGACCATCAGGTCTTCCACGGCCTGCTGGAACAGCCAGAGATTGGGCTGATTTTCGAGACGCCGGCGGATCGCCGCCTTATAGAGAATACGGTCTGCCTGCGCGCGTGTCGCCCGGACCGCTGGCCCCTTGGACGAATTGAGGATGCGGAACTGAATCCCGCCCTCGTCCGTCGCCGCAGCCATGGCGCCGCCGAGCGCATCGACTTCCTTGACCAGATGGCCCTTGCCAATGCCGCCGATCGACGGATTGCAGCTCATCTGGCCGAGCGTTTCGATGTTATGCGTGAGCAAGAGCGTCTTTACGCCCATGCGGGCGGCGGCAAGTGCAGCCTCGGTACCGGCGTGACCGCCGCCGACGACGATTACGTCAAACTCTGTGGGAAAAAGCATGGGGGAACCTCACGCATGGACGGATATGACCGCGCGAGCCTTCTCAGAAAAAGTGGTATCCACGAATTATAACGGTTTCGGGTTTTAGGCCGTTCACACCCGAATAATGTTCCGTCCCGGTCAGCCCCTCCCCGAAAAGAAAAGCGGCGTGTTTCACGTGAAACACGCCGCCCATTTCTACAGCCATAGACGAAGTCAGACCGGTTTCTTCGCGAGGCCGAGATAGGTTTCGATCACGCGCGGGTTATGTGCCAACGCGTCCGCCGAGCCCTCAAGCGCGAGGTCGCCGGTCTCGAGCACGTATCCGTAGTCGGAGATCTGCAGCGCGGCGCGCGCGTTCTGCTCGATGAGGAGCGTGGCAACCCCCGTCTGCCGCAGCGCACTGATGATGTGGAAGATTTCCTTCACGATCAGCGGTGCGAGACCGAGGCTCGGTTCGTCCAGCATCAACAGATCGGGCTTGCCCATCAATGCGCGGCCGACAGCGAGCATCTGGCGTTCACCGCCCGAGAGCGTGCCAGCCGCCTGCGCGCGGCGTTCCTTCAAGCGCGGAAACAGCGCGAACACCGGATCGAGCTGATCGAGAAAATTACGCTCACCGGCGCGTTTGCGGCGGTAGGCGCCGAGCACGAGGTTGTCCTCCACCGTCATCGAGGCGAAGAGTTCGCGCTTTTCCGGCACCAGACACATGCCGCGGGCCACGCGCCGCTCGATGGGCAGCGCGCCGATCTCTTCGCCCATATAAGCGATGCGGCCGCTCGCGTACCCGGTCTGGGGCAGCGCACCCATGATGGCGTTGAGGAGCGTGGACTTGCCCGCGCCGTTCGGGCCGATCACCGAGACAATCTGCCCCGCGCCTACCTTGATCGCCGCTTTGTGGAGCGCCTCGATCTTGCCGTAGCGAACCGCGAGTCCGGATACTTCCAGTACGGGAGCCGTCATCATTCCACCCCGCCCAGATACGCTTCCAGCACCGCCGGGTCCTTCTGCACCGCTTCCGGCAACCCTTCGGCGATGCGCGTGCCGAATTCCATCACCACCAGCCGATCGGTGAGATTCATCACGAAATCCATGTCGTGTTCGACCAGCAGCACACTCATCCCCTCTTCCCGTAGTTTGCGCAGCAATGCCGCCAACTGTTGCTTTTCCTGGTAACGCAGGCCGGCCGCAGGCTCGTCGAGCAGCAGCAACGTCGGATCGCAGCAAAGCGCGCGTGCAATTTCGAGGATCCGTTGCTGGCCGAGCGCGAGGCTGCCCGCTTCGTCATACATATGCTGCTCGAGCCCAACGCGGCGAATCTGGGCTGCCGCCTCTTTCATCAGCCGCCCTTCCTCTGCCGCGTTGAGCTTCGCGACGCTGCGCAGCACGCCCGCATGGCCCCGCAGATGCGCGCCGATGGCCACGTTCTCGAGCACGGTCATCGTCGGCAACAACTTGACGTGCTGGAACGTGCGGCCAATCCCGCGCGCGACGATTTCACGTGAAGTGAGCCGGTCGATGCGCTCGCCGCGGAACGTGATCTCGCCGCTGGTCGGCTGAAGCACGCCGGTGACGAGGTTGAAAGTCGTCGACTTGCCCGCGCCGTTGGGCCCGATCAGGCCGATGATCTGGCCGGCCTTCACCTCGAAGCTCACGTCGTTCACGGCCACGAGGCCGCCGAACTGCTTGCGCGCCTTGTTCACCGTGAGGAGCATTTCGCCCGCGGCCGGCTTGCTGCGCTGCGGCAAAACCTCGGCGTGCTCGGGCACATGCGCCCGCGGGCCGCGCGGGAAGAAGCGTGCCACGAACGGCCAGACGCCGCGCCGCGCGTATTGCAGCAGCAGCACCATGAGGACGCCGAACACGATGATCTCGAAGTTGCCGTTCTCGCCGAGCAGCTTCGGCAGCAGCGTCTGCAGCCAGTCCTGCAGCACGGTGAGGATGGCTGCGCCCAGCACCGCACCCCAGACGTGCGCCACGCCGCCCACCACGGCCATGAACAGGTACTCGATGCCGTGATTCAGACCGAACGGCGTCGGGTTCACCGCACGCTGCAAATGCGCGTACAGGAAGCCCGAAACGGCCGCGAGGACGGCTGCATAGACGAAGATCACCACGCGCATCCAGCCGGTGTTCACGCCCATTGCCTCGGCCATCATGCCGCCGCCGCGCAGCGCGCGAATCGCCCGGCCCATGCGACTATTAAGCAGATTCTGAACGGACACCACCGAGGCGAGGACCACGACCCAGATCAGGTAATAGATGTGGCGGCCCGACACCAGATCGATACCCAGCACGTTCAGCACGGGAATGCCGTTGATGCCGTCGTACTTGCCGAGCATGTCGAGGTTGCCGAACAGGAAGAACAGCGCGAGGCCCCAGGCGATCGTGCCGAGTGGCAGGAAGTGGCCCGACAGACGCATCGTGACGAGCCCGAGGACGAGCGCCACGAGCCCCGTGATCACGACGCCGACGATCAGTGCAAGCCATGGCGAGACGCCGTACTGCGTCGTCAGATACGCGGTCGCATAGGCGCCGAGCCCGACGAACGCGGCCTGCCCGAAGCTCGTCATCCCGCCGATGCCGGTGAGCAGCACGAGGCCGATCGCGACGATCGAATAGAGGCCGATGTAATTGAGCAGCGTGATCCAGTACTCGGGGACGCGCAGCGGGTGCGGCAGCACCGGCAGCGCGAACATCACCACGAGGAACAGCCAGAAGAAGCGGTTGTGCATGACGAATCGTTTCATCGCATCACTCCTCTTCCTCTTCGGCGTGCGGCGTCGAGAGCGAACGCCAGAGCAGCACGGGGATGATCAGCGTGAACACGATCACTTCCTTGTAAGAGCTCGCCCAGAACGACGAGTACGACTCCAGCAGTCCCACGAACACGGAACCTGCCGCAGCCAGCGGATAGCTCACCAGGCCGCCGATAATGGCGCCTACGAAGCCCTTGAGGCCAATCAGGAAGCCCGAGTCGTAGTAGATGGTGGTGAGCGGCGAAACGAGAATGCCGCACAGCGCGCCGAGGCCCGCGGCCAGCGTGAACGCGAGGCGCCCGGCCTGCGTGGTGCCGATGCCGACGAGCCGCGCGCCAAGCCGGTTCACCGAGGTCGCGCGCAGCGCCTTGCCCGAAATCGTGCGATCGAAATAGAGATACAGCGCGACGATCAGCACGGCGGCCGTGCCGATCACCCAGAGGCTCTGGCCCGAGATCGACAGGCTGCCGATGTTGAGCGCGGCGTCGGAGAACGCGTTGGTGCGCGAGCCTTCCGCACCGAACATCACAAGCCCGAGGCCCACCATCGCGAAATGCACGGCCACGGAGACGATCAGCAGCAGCAGCGTGGTCGCCTCGGCGATGGGCTCATACGCGAGGCGATAGATGAACGGCCCCATCGGCACTACGATCGCGAGCGTGAGCGCAATCTGTATGAGCAGCGGCAACGGCTGGCTCGCTACACCGCGCGTGATCGCGTAGAGCGCGATGGGAAAGAGCAGATACGTGCCCGCGAGCGTGACGAGCGTGCGCGCCGCGTGGCGGCGCCGCTCGGCGTGGCGCACGAGTGCGACCGTCTCGACCACGAAGCACCCCGCGCCGAGCGCGACGAGCAGCCAGCAGGTGGCCGGAAACTTCTGCGCTTGCAGCGCGGCGAGCGTGAGCGCGCCATAAGAAACGAATTCGCCCTGCGGAATGAAGATCACCCGCGTGACGGAGAACACCAGCACCAGGGCGAGCGCAAGCAGCGCATAGATCGCACCGGTAGTGATGCCGTCCTGCGCGAGGATCGTGGCGATCGATAAATCCATACTCCCCTCTTCCTGAAACCTTATGGAGCCCGCAAAGAATCCGGAAAAACAGCGCGGAAAAACAGCGACGTCGAAATACGGCAATGCGGGAAGAACCGGCGAACGCCAGCCTGGGCTTCGCGTGTGAGAAGCCGGTGCGCCGCGCTGAAGCCGCACACCGGACATGATTTTCAGTGGCCAGAATGACGCTGCGGTACGTGCGTGTATTTCACGGGAAAGCGCGCCGCGCTCTCCCGTGCCTCGCGCGTCACTCGCTCTGCAGCTTCCACTTGTTGTTGACGATCTCGACGATCACGCGCCCGCGCTGGTCGAGGCCCGCATGATCCGTCGCGCTCATGTTGAAGATGCCATGCGCGCCGGCCACGTCCTGCGAGTTTTCGAGCGCGGCGCGCAGCGCCACACGGAACGCCTCGGTGCCGGGCTGGCCCGCCTTCAGCGCGACCGGAATCGCGTGCTGGAGCAACTGGGCGGCATCCCATGCATGACCGCCGAAGGTCGCCACCGTGCCAACGCCGTAGGCCTTCTCATAGGCTGCCTTGTAGGCCAACGCCGACTTCTTCACGGGGTTCGAATCGGGCAGCTGGTCGGCCACGAGGATCGGCCCGGCGGGCAGCAGTTCGCCTTCGCAGTCCTTGCCGCAAACGCGCAGGAAGTCGTTGTTCGCGACGCCGTGGGTCTGATAGATCTTGCCCTTGTAGCCGCGCTCCTTGAGCGTTGTCGCCGGCAACGCGGCGGGCGTGCCCGACCCGGCGATCAGGATGGCATCGGGGTTCGCCGACATGAGCTTGAGCACCTGGCCCGTCACCGAAGAATCGGTGCGGTTATAGCGCTCGCTCGCCGCGATCTTGAGGTTGTGCTTCGCGGCCGCGTTGCCGAACTCCTTGTACCAGCTGTCGCCATACGCGTCGGTGAAGCCGATGAAGCCCACCGTCTTCACGCCCTGCTTCTCCATGTAGCCCGCGAGCGCATCGGCCATCAGGCTGTCGTTCTGCGGCGTCTTGAAGGCCCATTGACGCTTGGCGTCCATTGGACTGACGATCGCGGCCGAGGCGGCGAGCGAGATCATCGGCGTCTTGCCCTGCATGACGACGTCGAGCATCGCGAGCGAGTTCGGCGTGACCGAGGAGCCGATGATGGCGTCCACGTGGTCTTCGTCGATCAGCTTGTGCGTGTTCTGCACGGCCTTGCTCGTGTCCGAGGCGTCGTCGAGCACGATGTACTGCACGCTCTTGCCCGCGATCTCCTTGGGCAGCAGCGCGATGGTGTTCTTCTCGGGAATGCCGAGCGACGCCGCCGGCCCCGTTGCCGAGAGCGTCACGCCGATTTTCACCTGGGCGGCGGCAAGACCTGCCGTACCCATCAGTGCCGCTGCGAGTCCGGCACTCATCGACCTCAAAACCCACTTCTTCGTTTTCATTGCGCGTCTCCAAACGCCTTCTGCGTGTTGTCTCTGTTGATCCTGCACCGCTTACCGCGAAATCACTACGATCTACGTAAATTCGGTGCCGGCCCTTGAGTGTAGTAATCGGGACCGCGCCTGTAATGCATGGTTTTCCCTGCCTGCGGCGCTGCACAAGCCGCCAGACGCTCTCCGCTTTATCGACTCCTTGCTGCCCCTGCCTTGCTTGCTGCCTTGCCGCCTGCCCCGCGAAGCCATTGCGAGCGCAACAAAAAAGGCACTGCAATGCGTGCCTTTCTGGTGTTCCGTGTGGCGTTCAACCGACGACCACTCGCCGGCGAGCCGCCTGCCGCCGACGATTTCCAGCATCGCCTTCGGCAACAGCGCGACCGTGTTCCTCTGCGGAATGCCGAGCGAATGCGGCCGGCCCGGTGGCCAAAACCCCGGTCGCGACGCCCGCCGCCCCGATCCAACGCCGAACCAATTGCATCTGCACTCCTTCGATACTCGTTTTTTGCAAAGCATTGTGTGGCGCATGGCCGCCGATTACGCCCCGGGTAAATCCGGGTGAATCGATAAGCGTTGCGGGAGATCAATGCGAAATCGCTGACCGCGCGGTCGGTGATTGGCGAGTGTAGCGGTCTGCGCATTCAGATGGCAAGTGCTTTCTATCTGCTTACAACACAAGGAAGCAGGCGCTCGTTTTGCGTAACGCGCAAACGCTTGTGCAGCGGGCAAACGATGCCTCGCGGCTCGACTATGCGTAATTCGGGAGGCGAAATGCCGGCTTATGAGAGAGTGAAAAGCGCGTGTCGAGCGGCACGCGACGGCGGGGGAAAGACAACCGAATCGACGTCGAAAGCACGCGCAGAAATGTAAAAAGCGCTGTTGGATTCTCATCCAACAGCGCTTCTTTGTCCGGGCACTTGGTGCCTCAGTTGTCTCCTCGTTCTCCACCTGCAAATTCGGTGCATCAGAACTAGGTGCAACTTTAAACTTCGACCCCTTGACCGGCAACTAGCATTTACCCTAGTGGTGCAGTGCGGCACCGAAATGGGGCGGATTGCCACGAGTTTGTCGCACGGCGGGGCGCTCCGGTATGCCGCAACGCCGCACGCTTATGCGAATCGCCGGCATTTTATCGCAGTGCGAACCGGCACTGCGAACCGTCTGCCACGAGGCGGCGCGGCGCCGTAGCGTCACGCCCGCAACGGGCGCACGCGCGCCACGATCTCGCCGACGATGCCGCGCCGGAACGCCAGCACGCAGGCGATAAAGATAATGCCCGTGACGATCGTCGTGGACTCACCGAGCGAGCGGAACCACTCCACGCCTGTGCCTCGCGCGAGCGCCGTGCCGATGTCGCCCAGCCGGTCCTCCAGCGCGACGATCAACGCCGCGCCGAGCAGCGGCCCGAACAGCGTTCCCATGCCGCCCACGAGCGTCATGAGGATCACGAGGCCGGACATGGTCCAGTACGCGTCGCCGAGCGTTTCGAAGCCGAGCACCAGCACCTTGAGCGCGCCGGCAAGGCCCGCGAGCCCCGCCGAAAGCACGAAGGCGAGCAGCTTGAAGCGATCGGTGTCATAGCCGAGCGAAACCGCCCGCGGCTCGTTCTCCTTGATCGCAATGAGCACCTGCCCGAACGGCGAATGCACGATGCGCACGATCAGCATGAACGCGAGCACCATCACCACGAGCACGACGTAGTAGAGCGCGAGATCCGAATTGAGCCCGAGCAAGCCGAAGAGCTTGCCGCGCGGCACGCCCTGGAGGCCGTCTTCACCATGCGTGAACGGCGCCTGGAGAAACACGAAGTAGACCATCTGCGCGAGCGCGAGCGTGACCATCGAGAAGTAGATGCCCTGCCGACGGATCGCGAAGAGCCCCACGACGAGCCCGAGAACCGTAGCCACCGCCGTGCCCGCGATCACGCCCAGCTCGGGCGTGAACCCGAGCGACTGGATCGCAAACCCCGCCGTATAGCCCGCGCTCGCAAGGAACATCGCGTGGCCAAACGAGAGCAGGCCCGTATAGCCGATCAGCAGATTGAAGGCGGCGGCAAACAGCGCGAAGCACAGCACCTTCATGACGAAGAGCGGATAGGCGCCAATGAACGGCGCGGCGATCAGCCCGATCAGCAACAAACCATAAAGCGCTTTTCTTTGCATCATCGTTCCTTGCCGAAGAGGCCAGCGGGGCGAATCAGCAGCACGATCGCCATGATCACGAACACCACCGTTGCGGAGGCCTCGGGCCAGAAGACGCGCGTGAAGCCCTCGATCACGCCAAGCAGCAGGCCCGTGAGGATCGAGCCCATGATCGAGCCCATGCCGCCGATCACGACCACGGCGAACACGGTGATGATCATCGGCTGGCCCATGAGCGGCGACACCTGGATCACGGGCGCCGCGAGCACGCCCGCGAACGCCGCGAGCGCGACGCCGAGGCCGTACGTGAGCGTGATCATGAGCGGCACGTTGATGCCGAACGCCTCGACGAGCTTCGGGTTCTCCGTGCCCGCGCGCAAATAGGCGCCAAGACGTGTCTTTTCGATCACGAACCATGTGGTGAAACACACGGCGAGCGATGCCACCACCACCCACGCGCGATAGTTGGGCAGATACATGAAGCCGAGGTTGGTCGCGCCCGCGAGCAGGTCGGGCACGTCATAGGGCAGCCCCGACGACCCGTAGATCGAACGGAACACGCCCTCCACCACGAGCGTGAGACCGAAAGTGAGCAGGAGTCCATACAGATGATCGAGCCGGTAGAGCCAGCGCAGCATGGAGCGCTCGATCACGACGCCGAATACGCCCACCACCAACGGGGCGACGACGAGCATCGCCCAGTACGGAAGACCGAAGTACGCGAGCCCCATCCAGGTCAGCATTGCGCCCAGCATGAACAACGCGCCGTGGGCGAAGTTGATCACGTTGAGCATGCCGAAGATCACCGCGAGGCCAAGACTCAGGATCGCGTAGAACGAGCCGTTCACGAGCCCTAGAAGCAACTGGCTCAGCATTGCCGGAAGCGGAATGCCAAAAATCGTCATGAAAGCCGCCCATTGACGCATTAACGCATTAACGGAATACGCATTCATGCCGCGCCCCGCGCGCGAACCCGGCGCGAGACGCGGCATGCGACTGCCGCAGTTACGCGAGCGCGCTTACTTCCACAGCGCGCACTTCGATTCCTGCTTGGTCGTGTACGCCTGCTCGCCCGGGATCGTCTGCACCACCTTGTAGTAGTCCCACGGCTTCTTCGATTCCGACGGCTTCTTCACCTCGACCAGATACATGTCGTGGATCAGCACGCCGTCCTGGCGGATATAGCCGCCCTTCGTATAGAAGTCGTTGATCTTCGTCTTCTTCAGCTGCTCCATGACCTTGTCGGCGTCCGTCGTGCCGGCGGCCTGCACGGCCTTCAGGTAGTTGGTCGCCGCCGAATAGTCGGCCGCCTGCAGTTCCGAAGGCATCTTCTTCGTCTGGTCGAAATAGCGCTGCGCCCACTTGCGGGTGTCGTCGTTCTGATCCCAGTACCAGCCCGTCGTCAGCACGAGGCCCTGGGTCGTGTCGAGCCCGAGGCTGTGGATGTCGGGCAGGAACATCAGCAGTGCCGCCGTCTTCATCGTCTTGTTGATGCCGAATTCCTTCGCGGCCTTGATCGCGTTGACCGTATCGCCGCCCGCGTTCGCGAGGCCGAGGATCTGCGCCTTCGACGACTGCGCCTGCAGCAGGAACGACGAGAAGTCCGACGCCGAAAGCGGATGGCGCACTTCGCCGAGCACCTGGCCGCCGTTCGCCTTCACGACGTCCGCCGTGTTCTTCTCGAGCGACTTGCCGAACGCGTAGTCGGCGGTGAGGAAGAACCACGTCTTGCCGCCCTGCTTGAGCACCGCGAGACCCGTGCCCTTCGCGAGCGCCACCGTGTCGTAGCCATAGTGAACCGTGTACGGCGTGCACTGCTCATTCGTGAGCGCATCCGTGCCCGCGCCCATGTTGAAGTACACGCGCTTCTTCTCTTCTGCGACCTTGTTCATCGCCAGCGCGGTCGCCGAGTTCGTGCCGCCGAGCAGCAAGGTGAGCCCGTCACGGTCGAACCATTCGCGCGCCTTCGAGGCGGCGATGTCCGCCTTGTTCTGGTGGTCCGCGTACACGACCTGGATCGGCTTGCCGAGCACCTTGCCGCCGAAGTCCGCAACCGCCATCTTGATCGCCGTGAGGCCGCCCGGACCGTCGTCGTCGGCATAGAGGCCCGACATGTCGGTGATGAAGCCGATCTTCACCGCGTCGTCGGCGGCCTGCGCTGCCCCCGCGCTGAACGCCATCGCAGCTGCCGAGGCGGCAAACAGGCCCGCGAGCCGCGCGAACGTGGTTTTCTTCATTGCAGTCTCCTTCTTTGGTTGCGTAGTTATCGCGTAGTTATTCAGGAACACTCCATGAACTGCTCAGGCAAGGCAATCCGCGTCGCGCCCGCCTTACCGCGTGGGTCGCGCGCAATGTGTACGTCGGATTAAACGCCCAGCAGATCGTGCAGCACCGGCATCTTCGCTTCGAGCTCGGCAGTGCCGAAATGCTCGACGATGCGCCCGTGCTCCATCACATAGAAGCGGTCGGCAAGCGGCGCCGCGAAGCGGAAGTTCTGCTCGACCATCACGACGGTGTAGCCGCGCGCCTTCAGTGTGAGGATCATGCGCGCGAGCGCCTGAACGATCACGGGCGCGAGGCCTTCGGAAATCTCGTCGAGCAGCAGCAGGTTGGCGCCGGTGCGCAGGATGCGTGCCACGGCCAGCATCTGCTGCTCGCCGCCCGAGAGGCGCGTGCCCTGGCTGTGTCGCCGCTCGGCTAGATTGGGGAACATCGCGTAAATCTCGTCGAGCGACATGCCTTCGGCGAGCTTCGCACCCTTTGCGCCGATGTGCGGCGGCAGCAGCAGGTTCTCTTCGCACGAGAGACTCGCGAAAATACCGCGCTCTTCGGGACAATAGCCCACGCCGCAATGCGCGATGCGATAGGTGGGCATCTGGATGGTCTCGCGCCCGCCGATGCGGATCGACCCTGTGCGCCGTCCGGTGAGTCCCATGATGGCGCGCAGTGTCGTCGTGCGCCCCGCGCCGTTGCGTCCGAGCAGCGTGACGACCTCGCCGCGTCCGACGGTGAGGTCCACGCCGTGCAGGATGTGCGACTCGCCGTACCACGCCTGCAGCCCGGCGATTTCCAGCGCGTTCTCGCCCCCGGCCGCACCCGCGGCGGCGGCCGTCTCGCGTTCGGTGACCGTGTTCATGCGTGCGCCCCCGTCAGCGCCGCGTCCGCGCTGCCCATATAGGCCTCGGCGACGAGCGGGTTCTTCGAGACTTCCGCGTAAGTGCCTTCTGCGAGCACCTCGCCGCGCTGGAGCACGGTGATGGTGTCGGAGATGCCGGCAATCACGTTCATGTTGTGCTCGACCATGAGGATGGTGCGGCCGGCCGAGACCTTCTTGATGAGCGCCGTCACGCGGTCCACGTCTTCGTGGCCCATGCCCTGGGTCGGTTCGTCGAGCAGCATCAGTTCGGGTTCCATCGCAAGCGTCGTGGCGATCTCCAGCGCGCGCTTGCGGCCGTAGGCGAGTTCGACGGTCGGCACATCGGCGAAATCGGTGAGCCCCACCTGCGTGAGCAGGTCCATGGCGCGGTCGTTCAGTTCGGCGAGCGTGCGCTCGCTCTTCCAGAAGTGGTACGCGGTGCCGAGCGAGCGCTGCAGCCCCACGCGCACGTTCTGCAGCGCCGTGAGGTGCGGAAACACGGCCGAGATCTGGAACGAGCGGATGATGCCGCGCCGCGCGATCTGCGCGGGCCGCTCATGCGTGATGTCGATGCCGTTGAAGACGATGCGCCCCGCGCTCGGCACGAGGAACTTGGTGAGCAGATTGAAGCACGTGGTCTTGCCTGCGCCGTTCGGTCCGATCAGCGCATGGATCGAGCCGCGGCACACGCGCAGGTTCACGCCGTTCACGGCCGTGAAGCCCTTGAACTGTTTCGTGAGGCCGCGCGTCTCCAGAATCGTGTCGCCGAGAATCATGTCCCCTTCCGAGCGTGATAGGGCGTAACACTGCAGACCGTCCGTGCGTGACAGTGCACGGTGCGGTCCGGCGCGGAGTTTGCGGCGCGCCTCCCGATGCGCGCAACGCGCGCCTGTCCACTTTCGAGATATTGTCTCGCCAATGATGCAGCGCAATCATTGGGATTTGCACTTAAGGGAGCGCCACAACGAAAAGCGCACTACACAAACGCACGTTCGCAGCAAATTCTCGAAAGAAACGGACAAGATAGCTGCAAAATCGGCACACGGCGATGAATGACAGGCGTGCAGAAATACGCACCGAGGGTTCCTCTCGTGCGTCCCACATAGTCGCCAAAACGACGTGCCTCTAGCTGCTTCGCGCCTTTCCCCAACGCTCTCAGGCGGTCGTCATCGTCACCATCGCGGCGGCCTCCCTGCCTGCCCGCAGCCCCTCGCGGCGATCGGCGCGCACCATCTCGGCGGCGCGTTCCGCGATCATCAGCGTCGGCGAATTCGTGTTGCCCGAGGTGATGGTCGGCATGACCGAAGCATCGACCACTCGCAGGCCCGCCACGCCGCGCACGCGCAGGCGCGCGTCGACCACGGCATCGGGGTCGTCGGCGCGGCCCATCCGGCAAGTGCCCACCGGGTGAAAGATGGTCGTGCCCACGTTGCCGGCCGCCTCGCGCAGTTCCTCCTCGGTTTGAAAAGCGAGGCCCGGCAGGATCTCGTGCGGCTCATAACGCGCGAGCGCCGCCGAAGCGGCAATGCGCCGTGTGAGCCGCAATGCATTGGCGGCGACGCGCAGGTCGTGATCGGTCGAGAGATAATTCGGCGCGATCGCCGGTGCCTGCGACGGGTCCGCAGAAACGGCATGGATGCTGCCGCGCGAAGTCGGCCTCAGATTGCATACCGAGGCCGTGAACGCGTTGAAACGATGCAGCGGCTCGCCGAAGCGGTCGAGCGACAGCGGCTGCACGTGATACTGGAGGTCGGGCCGCGTGAGTGCCGGATCGCCGGGGTCCGATTTCGCGAATGCGCCGAGCTGCGAGGGCGCCATCGACATCGGTCCGCTCTGCAAAAACGCGTACTGCATGCCGATCATCAGCTTGCCCCACCAATGCGCGGAAGCTGTGTTGAGCGTGCGCACGCCGTTCACGCGGAACGCCATGCGCAATTGCAGATGGTCCTGGAGGTTTTCGCCCACGCCGCGCAGATCCTGCACGACGTCGATGCCGAGCCGGGCGAGGCGATCCGCATCGCCGATACCGGAAAGCTCCAGCAATTGCGGCGAATTCACGGCGCCCGCGCTCAGGACGACCTCGCAGCGCGCCCGGGCGACGTAATCGACATCGCCGCGATACTCCACGCCCACGCAGCGCTTGCCTTCGAAAATCACGCGCTGTGTGAGCGCGCCGGTCACGACGGTGAGATTGGGCCGCTTCATCGCCGCGCGCAGAAATGCCTTCGACGCGTTCCAGCGCACACCGCGCTTCTGGTTCACCTCGAAATAGCCCACGCCGCTGTTGTCGCCGCGGTTGAAGTCGTCGGTGGCGGGAATGCCCTGCTCCTGCGCCGCCCTCGCGAACGATTCGAGAATCTGCCACTTCAGGCGCTGCTTCTCGACGCGCCATTCGCCGCCCGCGCCGTGAAACTCGCTCGCGCCGCCGTGGTGATCCTCGCTGCGCCGGAACACGGGCAGCACGCTGTCCCACGACCACGCGGAATCGCCGGTCTCGCGCGCCCAGCTGTCGTAATCCTCGCGCTGGCCGCGCATGTAGATCATGCCGTTGATCGACGACGACCCACCCAGCACGCGCCCACGCGGATACGCGAGCGAGCGGCCATTGAGGCCCTTTTCGGCGGCGGTCTTGTAGAGCCAGTCGGTACGCGGATTGCCGATGCAGTACAGGTAGCCGACGGGGATGTGGATCCAGTGATAGTCGTCCTTGCCGCCCGCCTCGATGAGCAGCACGGAAACGTCTGCGTCTTCGGTCAAGCGGTTGGCGAGCACGCAGCCTGCGGTGCCGGCGCCGACGATCACATAGTCGAATTCCCCTTCGAGGCGACGCGAGGACGCGCCCCGTGCCCCCGGGGCTTCGCTCGTTGCGGGCATGATGTGTCTCCTGCTGTTTCCGTTCTTTTGGCGCTTTATTGAACTGCCACTGCTGCGCGGGGCGGCCCCATCTGTTTCGTTATGCTTGATAAGCCGCCCGGCTCCGCCTCGCCTACTTCGCCACCGGCATCGTGAACTCGGCGCCCTTTGCGATGCTGTCGGGCCAGCGTTGCATGATGCTCTTGTAGCGCGTGTAGAAGCGCACGCCTTCCTCGCCGTACGCATGGTGATCGCCGAACAGCGAGCGCTTCCAGCCGCCGAACGAGTGCCACGCCATCGGCACCGGAATCGGCACGTTGATGCCGACCATGCCCACCTTGATCTGGCGCGAGAACGCGCGCGCGACGCCGCCGTCCGACGTGTAGCACGACACGCCGTTGGCGAATTCATGAGCGTTGATCAACTCGACGGCGCTCGCGAAGTCCGGCACACGCACGACCGCAAGCACCGGCCCGAAGATCTCTTCCTTGTAGATCGTCATGTCGGTCTTCACGTCGTCGAACAGCGTGCCGCCGAGGAAGAAGCCGTCCTCATGGCCATCGACCTTGTGCCCGCGCCCGTCCACGACGAGCTTCGCGCCCGCGGCCACGCCCGCCTCGATATAGCCCTGCACTTTCGCGCGATGCGCGCCCGTGACGAGCGGGCCCATTTCCGAGGCGCCATCCATGCCGCTGCCGATCTGCAGCGCCTTCACGCGCGGCGCGAGGCGCTCGACCAGTTCGTCGGCGATATGGCCCACGGCCACCGCCACCGAAATCGCCATGCAGCGCTCGCCCGCCGAGCCGTAGGCCGCGCCGATCAGCGCGTCCACGGCCTGGTCGAGATCGGCGTCCGGCATCACCACGAGGTGATTCTTCGCGCCGCCCAGCGCCTGCACGCGCTTGCCGTGCCTCGTGCCTTCCGTATAGATGTACTCGGCAATCGGCGTCGAGCCGACGAACGACAGCGCGCTGACATCGGGATGCGCGAGCAGCGCATCCACGGCCACCTTGTCGCCGTGCACGACGTTGAACACGCCGTCGGGCAGCCCCGCCTCCCTGAGCAGTTCCGCGAGCCGCAACGAGGCCGAAGGATCGCGCTCCGAAGGCTTGAGCACGAAGGTGTTGCCGCACGCGAGCGCGATCGGGAACATCCAGCACGGCACCATCATCGGGAAGTTGAACGGCGTGATGCCGGCCACGACGCCAAGCGGCTGGCGCAGATTCCAGTTGTCGATGCCGCCACCGATCTGGTCGGTGAAATCGGTCTTCAACAGATTGGGAATGCCGCACGCGAACTCGACCACCTCGATGCCGCGCATGACCTCGCCCTTCGCGTCGGAGAACACCTTGCCGTGCTCGCGCGTGAGGATTTCGGCCAGTTCGTCGTGATGCTGGTCGAGCAGGTCCTTGAACTTGAAGAGAATGCGCGCGCGCTTGATGGGCGCCGTCTCCGCCCACTCGGGAAACGCGGCCTGCGCGGCGGCGACGGCGGCATCGACCTCGGCCACGCTGGCGAGCGGCACGCGGGCGCTCAGCTTGCCGTAGGCCGGATTGAAGACATCGCCATAACGGTCGCTCGTGCCGGACAGCGGCTTGCCGTTGACGAAATGCGTGAGCGTGCGCACGCCCGCTTCGCTTTGATGTGTCTCGCCCATGTCTGCCTCTCTTGTCGTGCAGTCTCGATCTGGCTAGCGTAATCGGGAGGCCGGGGCGCGATCCAATGATTAATGCTCAACTGCGATATAAGGCGGTTTAATATCAGTGGATGGACCTGACCTTGCTACGAGCGTTCGTCACGGTCGCGCGCGAGGGCAACCTTACGCGCGCGGCCACGCATCTGCATCTCACGCAGCCGGCCGTGAGTCTGCAGATCAAGCATTTACAGGAGACGCTTGGCGTCTCGCTCTTCACGCGCACGTCGCACGGCCTTGCGCTCACGCGCGACGGGCAGGCGCTGCTGCCCCACGCCGAACGCGCGCTCGCCGCGGCCGGCGACGTGCAGCGCGCCGCTGCTGCACTGCGGCACGAGGTGCGCGGGCGTCTGCGCATCGGCACGATTCTCGATCCGGCGTTCCTGCGCCTCGGCGGCTTTCTGCGGCAGCTCGTCGAAACCTGGCCGCAGATCGAAACCGCGCTGCGCCACGGCATGTCGGGCTGGGTGCTCGACCAGGTGCGTTCGCGCGAGCTCGACGTGGGCTATTACATCGGCCAGCCCGCGCCAGACCCCGAGAGCTTTCACGCCATCACGCTCACGCGCTTTCAGTACCGCGTGCTCGCGCCCGCCGGCTGGAAAGACCGCGTAAAGGATGCGCGGGACTGGCGCGCGCTCGCCGCGCTGCCGTGGATCTGGACGCCGCCCGCCTCGGCGCACAACCGGCTGCTCACCACACTATTCGAGGCCGCGCACGCAAAGCCCGTCAAGGTCGCGGAAGTGGACCAGGAACCTTCGATGCTCGATCTCGTGAAGTCGGGCGTGGGCCTCACGCTCGCGCGCGATTCCACCGCGCTCGCCGAGGCGCACGCGCACGGACTCACCATCGTCGAAGGCGTGACGGTGCCCACCGAGCTCACCTTCATCACGCTCGCCGCGCGCCGCGACGAGCCAACGATCGCGGCGGCGCTCAAGGTGATCGAAACGCAATGGGCGATATGAGCCGCGCTCATGAACACGCGGGCTGCGCCCGCCGCCTTGCGCGCGCCAGCGAAGTGCGCGCGTAACAGCGCTGTCACTCAAGTTTTGATAGATTGGGCATTCGCTCCGCGTTTCGGCGCGCTCGCCGCCGTGCTGCGCGGTGCGTCCCCTGCCTCTCCCATCGCCCCCTTGTTCCCCTCGTTCGACAGGAGTCTTGCATGGCCCGCAACATCGAAATCAAAGCCCGCGCCCGTCAATTCGACGCCTTGCGCGAGCGTGCCGCCCAGCTCGCCTCCGACGCACCGCTGATCTTTCGCCAGCAGGACTTCTTTTACGACGTGCCGCGCGGCCGCCTGAAGCTGCGCCAGTTCGACGACGGCACGCCGCCCGAGCTGATCTTCTATCAGCGCGACGACCGCGACGGCCCGAAGGCCTCGTACTACACGCGCAGTCCCGTCACCAATGCCGAGGCCATGCATTCGCTGCTCGCCACGGCGCTCACCACGCGCGGCATCGTCTCGAAGGAGCGTCACGTGTATCTGGCGGGGCGCACGCGCATTCACCTCGACCGCGTGGACGGCCTGGGCGACTTCGTCGAACTGGAAGTGGTGCTCGGCCCCGAGGACGACGAACAAGGCGGCGAGGCCGAAGCGCACGCGGTGTTCGCGAAGCTCGGTGTGGACGAAAGCGATCTCGTCGCGGTGGCGTACGTGGATCTGCTCAATACGGCCAACGCGGCCTGACATCTCGTCTGCGGGCGCTTGCGGGCCCGTCTCGGCCCGATTCGCCCCGCTCCTCACGCCGCGGATGTGCCCGGCTCCAGGTGGCCAAGCGGCAGCGGCCCATTGCGCTTGAACGTCGTGAGCACGATGTTCGAGCGCACGCTGTCCACGCCGGGCACGCGCATCAGCTTCTTCATGACGAAGGTCGAGAGCGCGTTGAGGTCAGGCGCGACGATGCGCAGCAGGTAATCGGCGTCGCCCACCACGGCATGGCATTCGAGCACTTCCGGCAGCACGTCGATCTGCTGCTGGAACTGCTCGATGATCGAATCCCCATGATGCTTGAGCTTGAGGCTCGTGAACGCGGTCACGCCGAGCCCGAGCTTTTCGGGCCGCAGCACCACGCGATAGCCGTCTATCACGCCCGATGCCTCGAGGCGTTGCAGCCGTCTGCCGATCTGCGAAGGCGACAGCGGCACCTGCTCGCCAAGCTGCTGATGTGTGGCGCGGCCAAAGCGTTGCAACACGTCCAGAAGCGCCAGATCGAAGTGGTCGAGTTCGAGCATGAACGAAATCCGCACGGATGAGTTGATTTTCGCTCGATTTTCGCATAAAACGCGCACATCTCGCAGCTGAAGCCGTATCCCGCGAGATATCTGCGCCGCGCTTGCTGATACGCCAAACGGCGGAAAAGCGCCGCTCGCACGCGTGTCCCATCCGTGAAAAAATGGCCAATGGGCTAACGGCGCATGCCCGGCCCCCAGTTCAAGACAGGTGCAACGATGATCAACCGACTCACATCCGAAGAACGCGCATCGCAACTCGCCGACCTGCGTGGCTGGCAGGCCGTCGCCGGTCGCGATGCGATCCAGCGCCAGTTCCGCTTCGCGGACTTCAACGAGGCGTTCGGCTTCATGACGCGCGTGGCGATCAAGGCGCAGGAAATGAACCACCATCCCGAGTGGTTCAACGTGTACAACCGCGTCGAGATCACGCTTTCCACTCACGAGGCCGACGGCCTCACCTCGCGCGACGTCGCGCTCGCCCGTTTCATCGATTCGATCGCGCCGGGTCCGCTCAACGCATAGGCAGCGGCGGTACCAGGCGTGAGTACGCCGTGTGCAGGGGCACGAGAAAGACCCCGCGCACGGCGCGCGCATGAAAGGCTAATGCAGGGTGCGGGAACTTCAAGCCGTCAGCTTTGAAGGCTATTCTTGATGGATACGTAAGACTCCCAGGCAGCGCGGGCAATCGGTTCCAAACGTTCCAGTGATATGACGTTCTGACGCTGTACAATCAGCAGCGCATACGGCTTCGAGAGCGCACTTGCCTCCTGGCACAACGCGAGTTCATCGCCGCTCGAAGGCGAGCGGTTGCGCCAGAAGTTGATTGCGGCTTCGAGTTCGGTGATCGAAATATCGGACATGTGGATCGTGATCGTACAACCGTCGCACTGGGCGCCGCCTGGTCGCTGTGCCGGCTGTACCTCGAGGCCAGCGTGCGACGCTGCGCGAACTGCGTGCCTGAACGCTAAAACCTATTGTACTTGAGCGAAATCCATGCGACTCCTTCTGATCGAAGACGACCGCCCCATCGCACGCGGTATTCAGTCCAGCCTCGAACAAGCCGGCTTCACCGTCGACATGGTCCACGACGGCATCTTCGCCGAACAAGCCCTTGCGCAAAATCGCCATGAGCTCGTGATTCTCGATCTCGGGCTCCCCGGCATCGACGGCATGACGCTGCTATCGCGCTTTCGTCAGAGCAACCGGCACACGCCCGTCATCGTGCTCACGGCGCGCGACGAATTGAACGACCGTGTCCAAGGCCTGAACTCGGGCGCCGACGACTATATGCTCAAGCCGTTCGAGCCGGCCGAACTCGAGGCGCGCATTCGCGCCGTGATGCGCCGCAGCGGCCCGCACGGCGACGTGCCGCGTCCGGAAGTGTCGCTCGGCGGCGTGCGCCTGTCGGGCGTCGATCGCCGGATCTTCAACGACGACAAGCCGCTCGAACTCTCGCCGCGCGAGTTTGCGGTGCTCGAAATGCTGCTGCTGCGTCATGGCCGCGTGGTGAGCAAGGCGCAACTGCAGGATCACCTCACGCACTTCGGCGGCGACCTCGGCGACACTGCGATCGAAGTCTACGTGCACCGCGTGCGCAAGAAGCTCGAGAACTGCCGCGTCGAGATCGTCACGGTACGCGGCTTCGGTTATCTGCTCCAGGAAATCCGCCAGGCGGCCTGATCCGCCTCGTTCGGCCTCATTCGGCCTCGTTCCTGAAGCCAGCGCCAGAAACGGCGGCGGAGCCCTCCGCCGCCGTTTTCGCATCATCGGCCCCCATTGCGCTCGATGCCTTGCGCCGCCGCTCCCGCGGCCCGCGTACAATGGATCGATCCCGTGCGGCGCGCGCCGCCGCACCTACGATTGAACATTCGCCCCGAAGCCATCATGTCCTCCACTGCCGCGACGAGTCTGCGGCGTACGCTGCTGCGGCGCCTCGCCGCCCCGCTTTCGCTGCTCGCGCTCATGAGCGGGCTCATCGCTTATTGGCTCGCGTGGCAATACACGCAGCACGTAGTCGACCGCTCGCTCGCCGATCTCGCCACGGCGATTTCGCGGCAAATCCAGATCGCCGGCGCCGATGCGCCGCAAACCGTCCCGCCACTCGCGCAGGCGATGTTCTCCGACCCCGAAGAAGATCTCGTCTATCGCATCAGCAACGGCGAGACCGAGATCGCCGGTGACCGCGACTTGCCGCTCCGGGGCACCAACGTGCGCCGCATGCACTATGCGTACGTATTCGAAACGGTCTATCGGGGCGTGGCCGTCCGTGTCGCGCAAGTCCGCGTGGCGCAGTTGAATGGGAACCCGATCGTGGTCGAAGTCGGCCAGCCCGTGAATCATCGTTTTCGCATCGCGGCCGAATTTCTCGTGGCGATCATGATGCCGCTGCTGCTCCTGCTGCTCGCTGGCTGGATCATCGTGTGGCGCGTGGTCAACCAGCAGCTCAATCCGCTCACGGCGCTCGCCGACTCGCTCAACAGGCAGACGCACACCTCGCTCGAGCCTGTGGACGAGACCTACGTACCCATCGAAATCCGTCCGCTCACGGGTGCGCTCAATGCGCTGCTCGGCCGCCTGAAGACCGCGCTCGAAGCGCAGCGCAAATTCATCGCCGACGCCGCTCACCAGCTGCGCACGCCGCTCACGGCGGTGAAACTGCACGCAGAGCAGGCCGCGAATGCGCGCGAGCCGCAAAAGATCAACGACGCCGTGCGCGAATTGCGTGCGGCCGCCGATCGCGCGGTGCGTCTGTCGAATCAGCTGCTTTCGCTCGCGCGCGCCGAGCCGGGCGAACAGGCCGCGCGTTTCACCGATATCGACATGGCCGCGCTCGCGTTCGAGACGGGCGCCGAATGGGTGCCGCGCGCGCTCGCGAGCCACGTGGATCTTGGCTTCCAGCGCCTCGACGCCCCTGAGAACGACACGCCGCTGATGGTGCGCGGCAACCCCGTGCTGCTCCATGAAGTCATCGCGAACCTGCTCGACAACGCGCTCAAGTATCTGCCGCCTGCGCGACTGGAGGGCGGACGCATCACCGTGACCGTTACTCAAGTTTCCGCCGACGGCATACCGATGGCGGAGATCATCGTGGAGGACAATGGCGGCGGTGTGCCGGCTTCACAGCAGGCCGATCTCTTCAAGCGATTCTTCCGCGGCGACGGACAAAGCGAAAGCGGTGTGGACAGCGGCGCAGGGCTGGGCCTTGCGATCGTGCACGACATCATGGCGCTGCATCGGGGCAGCGTGCATTACGAAGACGCGCCGGAAGGCGGCGCGCGCTTCATCGTGCGCGTGCCGCTCGCGAAGCAGCCCGGGTATGGCGGCAAGGACGTCAAAGACAGGACCGAGGCCAGGGAAGCCGCAGCCGAAGCAGCACCCCTTCATCTGGCTGGATCGGAACCGCCGCACAGTGACAAGAAGCCGACGCACCAGGCGAGCATCGATCTCTGAATCGGCAAGCGCGTGAAAACGACAAGGGCCGCTCATGCGGCCCTTGTGCTATGTGCGATAGAAAGCGTGTGCGAAACGTCTGCTACGTGCAGGCGAAGCGCCTGGGAGCACTTACTTCTTCTTTTTGCCTTTGGCCTTCGAGACCTTGGCGTCCTTCGCCGACTTCTCGTCGGGTGGCGCGAGCATCGTGCCGCGACATTTGCGGGCGCCGCAGCGGCATTCGTATTCGCGTTTGAGCTTCTTCGTCTGCTTCGCGTCGATCACGAGGCCATAGTCGTAGAAGAGCTCCTCGCCTTCGGCGATATCGCGCAGTGCGTGAATATAGACGTGCCCGTCGATCTCCTCGGCTTCGCAGTTCGGCGCGCACGAATGGTTGATCCAGCGCGCGCTGTTGCCCTTCACCTTGCCGTCGATCACGTCGCCGTCGTCGAGCGCGAAATAGAACGTGTGATTCGGCTCGTCAGGATTGTGCGGATGGCGCCGCAATGCTTCCTTCCACGAGATGCGCTCGCCCTTGTATTCGATCAGTCGTTCGCCGGTCGCAATGGGGACCGCCGCAAACACGCCCTTGCCGTGCACGCCCGACTGGCGCACGACGATCCTGCGTTCACTCATTGAATGAATCCTTGTGAAGTCCTGGGGAGACGGTCCCGGTCGTGGCAAGCGGCGTGGGACCGGTCTTCTTGCGCCCCCTACGCAAACGCGGCGCCGATTTGGCGCCGCGCTCATGCGACGCCCGGCGCGCCACAGACGGCATCGTACACGCTCGCGCCGCTTTCGTTCAACCCAAATGCGCCGCGCGTATCAGCGAAAATCAGCGTTGACCGAGCGTCGTCTCGCCGAACAGCTTCTTGAGATCGCGTGGTTGCGATCGCCAGTACTGCGGCGGCGCGCTCACGCTCGCGCCGAGTTGCGCGGCCGCATGCCACGGCCAGCGCGGATCGTAGAGCATCGCGCGCGCCATCGCAATCATGTCGGCTTCGCCGTCTTCGACGATCTGGTTGGCCTGCAACGCATCGGTGATGAGGCCCACCGCAATGGTCGTCATGCCCGTTTCGGCCTTGACCTTGCGTGCGAACGGCACCTGGTAGCCCGGCTCGAGCGGAATCTTCTGCAACGGCGACACGCCGCCCGATGACACGTCGATCCAGTCGGCGCCTCGTGCCTTGAGCGCCTGCGCGAACACGACGGTGTCCTCGGGCGTCCACCCGCCGTCGACCCAATCCGTTGCGGAAACGCGCACGCCGACCGGACGATCTGCGGGGAATTCGGCGCGCACGGCGTCGAACACTTCGAGCGGAAAGCGCATGCGGTTCTCACGCGAGCCGCCGTATTCGTCGCTGCGCTGGTTGGCGACAGGCGAGAGGAACTGGTGGAGCAAATAGCCATGCGCCGCGTGCACTTCGAGCGCGTCGATGCCAAGACGCGCAGCCCGGCGCGCCGTGGCCACGAACGCATTGCGCACGCGGTTCAGACCCGCTACATCGAGCGCGAGCGGCGGCGGCTCGTCGTCCTTGTGCGGAAGCGCCGAGGGCGCATGAGGAAGCCATCCGCCGTCGGCGACCGAAATCAGCTGACCGCCTTCCCACGGTACGTGGCTCGACGCCTTGCGTCCGGCGTGCGCGACCTGCATGGCGATACGGATCGGCGAATGACGTCGGATCGCGGCGATGACAGGCTCGAGCGCGGCTTCCGTCACGTCGTCCCACAAGCCCAGATCGCCCGGCGTGATGCGGCCATCCGGCTCCACGGCCGTCGCTTCGATGCAGAGCATCGCGGCGCCCGACAGCGCGAGGTGGCCGAGATGGATCATGTGCCAGTCGGTCGCTTCGCCGCGATCGGCGGAGTACTGGCACATCGGCGAGACGACGATGCGATTGGCGAGCGTCACGCCACGCAGTTCGAGCGGAGTGAAAAGCTTGCTCATGGCGGATCCACGGACTGATGGGAGGAGCGTCCGAGAATATCACGCGCCGTTTTCACGCGCCGTTTTCACGCGCCGTTTTCACGCGTTAGACAGCCCTTCGCGCTTGCGCGAGGCCAAGGCGCGCGGGTCAGGGTTGCCGCGCGGCCATCCGTGCATCGACGGCGTCCAGCCATTCGCCGAACATGCGGCTCGCCTGCACTTCGAGTCGCGGCCCGTTGCGCGCCGTATCGTCGCGCAACGCATTGACGTCGACGCCCGCAGCGCCGATTTCGCCGGCATAGCCGATCAGCCAGGGCTCGAAGCGATCGGCCCGCACCTCGGGATGGCATTGCAGGCCGAGCACGTGGTCGCCGTACGCAAACGCCTGGTTCTCGCACAGCGGCGTGGAAGCGAGGCGCGTCGCGCCTTGCGGCAGATCGAACGTATCGCCGTGCCAATGGAGGAGGGAGGTCGACGCGCCGTCGAGGTGTCGCAGCGGCGAGGCACGGCCGGCGTCGGTGAGTGCGAGCGGCGTCCAGCCGATTTCGGGC
Source organism: Paraburkholderia sp. JHI2823 (assembly GCF_038900695.1). NCBI lineage: Bacteria > Pseudomonadati > Pseudomonadota > Betaproteobacteria > Burkholderiales > Burkholderiaceae > Paraburkholderia > Paraburkholderia sp. JHI2823. Next base: position 66,739 of record NZ_JAYMRY010000008.1, read on the forward strand.
TGCGGCGCTGCGTAGACGCGCGCGCCGAGCACACGCGCAATCAACTGGGCGCCAAGACAAATACCAAGCGTGGGGAGACCCGCCGCGACGCGCTTTTCGATCATCGCGGCAAGGGGAACGAGCGTGGGGTAGCGCGCGTCGTCGCATGCATTGATCGGGCCACCAAGCACGACCATGAGCGACGCCGACAACGGATTGAGCGCGCCGATGCGCGCGAAGCCGACGTCCACGTAGCGCACGGGACGTCCGCGGTCGCCGAGCACGCGCTCGAAGCTGCCGAGGTCCTCGAAATAGACATGGCGCACTGCCAATACTTCGCGATTCATCGGCAAATCCCCGGGTCGGCTCTCGGTGGCATGGATGTCACGGCGCCTGCATGGATTGCGCGAACATTCGCGCTGACGATCGTGACAAAAAGCTGGGACGAATCATTGTGACAACTACTTGCGAGAACTATGCAAATTGCCACATAGACGCATCATGCTTGCAACGCCGCGCGTGACCGACATTGCGATGTGTTGCACTACCGTTCGTTACGTGCGCGACGCGCGAGCAGGCGTCGGCACGCGCCAGCCGCCCCGACGGCGGCGGCGCAGCTTCGGCCTGACCTTAAACCGCGAAGATCTTCCAGTTCTTTTTCTGGGTCAGCACGTCGGCCTGCTCGTACACCGAGCAATCGAGACGCAGGTCTGCGTCGGTCATGTCGATGTTGAGAAGCCGGCAGTGATGCGCCGTCTTCTTCGGGTTCTTGCTCGGCTCGAAATGCGAGCAGGTGAGGCACATGCGGTGCTGCGGGCTGGTCTCCTGCGATTCGAGCAGATAGACCGTCTTGAGCAACGTGCGGTAGAGCGTGGACTGCTCTTCGGCCTTCAGCGTGCCGACCGCCTTCGAAAGGAAGTCCGGCCACTGCGATGCCTTCTTTGCCGCCGTGCGGCCACGCGTGGTCAGACGCACCGCGAGCGCGCGGCCGTCGTCGAGCGCGCGACGCTTTTCGACGAGCCCCTTCGTTTCCAGCGTGCTCACCGCATCGCTGGTGGTGGCGGCCGTGAGGGCCGTTTCACGTGCGATCTCGCCGAGGCGCATCGGCCCCTTGCGCTGCATCAGCAGCACGAGAATTTCGCCCTGGGTAGGCGTGAGTCCTGCCCCTTCGGCCCAGTCCCACGCCTGGCTCCGCATTGCCGTGCTAAGTCGCAGCAGGCTATGGGTCACCCGCCCGGCTGCCTGCTCTCCGTATACGCCTTCGCTCATAGTCTTTCGCTGGTTATTGGCAGCTTGCGCTGCATCGTCAGCCGCCGCTTTGACCGGCGGCCTGTGGGAACGCCGGCGTCCGGTTCCCCGAGCGCCGCACCATCTCAAAATTTTTCCGCTTCGCCTGCGCCATGGTGTGCGTTGCAAAGTCGCGCTTCTTGCCGCAGGCGGCGAAAACGTCCTTCCGTCCCGCCGCCACGACAGCAAACCGCCATTCTATGCGAGAGTAGCGAATCGCACAGCTAAGTTATCCAACGTGATTTGTGGATAACCCGTTGATAAGCACGCCATTGCCTGGTGCACAGGTTCCTGGGAACGCGAAACTCCGGCCCGGGATCCTTGCAGGGTTATCGCGGATTTCTGTCCCGAACGCAACTGGAATCTGCCCCATTGTCGCCTGCCAATCATTACGCAGTCCATTGAGTTTTCAGGGAAATCGGACGCCGCCCGCAGCGAAGCGGGCCTCGCGGCTCGCTTCGTCATTGAATATGGCCCATGTCGAGATCCAGGTCAAAAAAATAAGAACCCCCAGGTACCTCGAAACCAACAAAAAAATTTTGGTAGCCTCAAAAATGTCACTTGCCGGACCTGCGGGACCCGTTTTGGCCGCCCCTGTGTCTCGATCGACTCTCGTTCCCGTTGCGCTTGCGGCCCCGCAAACGCGAAGGGCAACCGGAAAGCCGCCCTTCCCATCCCGCATTCCGGGCGCAGAACCCGCGCGCGCTCCACGCGAATTCGCTCAGTCCTCCTGTGTGTCCCTGCGCGCCGGCCTTTCCCGTCAGGCGCGCCAGCGCAGGCACTGCTGGCGCACCGCCTCGTGCAATGACTTCTCGTCGGCGACTACGCTGCGCAGCCAGCTCGCGTCGTTGGTTTGTGCGCGCGCGATCGTGCCGACTTCGGTGAGCGCGCGCATCGAGCCGAGCGCCTCCCCATGCGGCGCGATCCGCTCCAGCGTTTCGAGGATGTCCTCGGAAATCGTGCGGCGCTCGCCCGTTTGCGGATTCACGCACGTGCCGGCGAGCCCGAAGCGGCACGCCTGGAAGCGGTTGAACGTGTACACCAGATAATCGTCTTCGAGCGGCACGATCGGACGGTCGGTCAGAAGATGGCGTGCGAGCGTCTGGATGTAGCAGGCGATCGCGGCGGCGCGCTCGACTGAAAGCGGCGTGTCCATCACGCGCACCTCGATCGTGCCGAAGCCGGGTTTCGGGCGGATGTCCCAGTAGAAGTCTTTCATGCTGTTGACAACGCCCGTATGCACCATTTTCGAGAAGTACTCCTTGAATTCTTCCCAGCTCAGCACGAACGGCGCGCGGCCCGAAAGCGGAAACGCGAACACGGAATTCAGGCGTGCCGAATGAAATCCGGTGTCCACGCCCTGCACATAGGGCGACGAAGCCGAGAGCGCGATGAAATGCGGAATGAACCGCGAAAGCGAGTGCAGCAGGAAAAGCGCACTGTCGGCATCCGGACAGCCGATATGCACGTGCTGGCCGAACACGGTGAACTGCTTCGCGAGGTAGCCGTAAAGCTCGGAAAGATACTGAAAGCGCGGCGTATCCACGATGCGGCGGTCGCTCCACTGCTGGAACGCGTGCGTCCCTCCGCCGCACAGGCCGACGTTGAGATGATCGGCCGCGGCGACGAGCACGTCGCGAATCCTGCGCAGATCGGCCACGGCCTGCTCGTGATTCGTACAGATGCCGGTGGAAAGCTCGATCATGCTTTCGGTGATTTCGGGCGTGATGTTGCCCGGAATCTCCTGATCTTTGAGCAGGCGCATGAGGTCGCTACCCGCCTTCGTCAGATCGTAGTCGTGCGTGTTGACGATCTGCATTTCGAGTTCGATGCCGAACGTGAACGGCTTCGAATCGACAAATGTTTCCAGTGACATGGCGTGCCCTCTTCAGCCGCACCGCGCAAAGCCGGGTATCCGGGCTGGGCGCGGCGCGAGTATTGCAAGGCGCCGCACACGACGGTTTGCCCGCCGCGCGCGGCACGAATTTCACTTTTCGCCGCGCTCGCCAACGAGCGCAAGCGCGCGATACACGAGCCACGGCCCGAGGAGCTGCAGCACGACGATCGCGCAAAGGATGATCGCGCGCAGGCGCGGATCGAAGGTCGGATAAAGCTCGTAGGTGTCGTCGACGAGCAGCAGCGCGAGCGCGGACATCGGCGTCAGCGCGACACCGAGCGCCACGCCCTGCTTCCAGTGCAGCCCGCTCGGTCTCGCAAACATCAGCACACCGACGAGTTTGGCCACGAGCCGTGCGACGATCAGCCCCGCCGCGGCCACGCCACCCACCAGAATGTCGTGCCACTGGAAAGCGGTGAGCGTGAGCACGAAGAGAATCACGGTGAGGAGCCACCCGGCCGTGCCAAAGTGCTGCGGCCACAATTGCGGACGCGGCTCGAGATTCTTCACGATGATGCCCGCCGCGAGCAGGCTCAGGATCGTCGAAAGCTTGAGCAGATGCGCAATGGCGATCGCGAGCAGCACGAGGCCGAAAAGCGCGACGAACGAGTGCTCGTCCTGCGGGCTCAGGCGCCGGTAAAAAAGCGTGCACGCGCGGGCGAGCACGAACGCGACGACGAGCGAGCCGACCAGCAGATAAAGCGGCTGAAGAATCGTCGCGAAGACGTTGCCGTAGATTTCCTGGTGCAGCCAGCTCGAAGCGAGCTTTTCCACGATCACGGCGTACATGCTGTTGAGCGCCGTGAGCGTGAGCAAACGCTGCGTGACCTGGCCTTCCGCGCGCAACTCGGTTTTGAGCTGGATCACCATCGCGGGCGACGTCGCCATGGCGATGGCGGCCACGACGAGCGCGATCATCGTCGGGACGGAAAGGAACAGCAGCACGACGAGCACGAGCACGAACGTGAGCGACGCCTCGGCGAGACTCGAAAGGATCAGCCACGGATTGCGGCGAATCCAGCGCAGATCGAGCCGGCTGCCCAGCTCGAACAGCAGCAGGCCGAGCGCGACATCGAGCAGCGGCCGCGCGGACGTGCCGACGTCGGCATCGATCACGCCGAACCCGGCCGATCCGGCAATCAGCCCGATCACGCCATAGCCGGAAATCCGCGGCAAACGCCACGCCCGATAGCAAAGCTCGCCGCACAAACCGGCGGCGAGCAGGGCGAGCCCGGCCCAGAAAATTCCGTCGAGTTGCAACGGCCAGGCGGGAAAAAACGAAAACGCCGACTTCATCGTGGTGGCTTCTCCTTGGCAACGACAACTTGCGTGGGATCGAATCCGGCTGTCCGACGGTGGATCGACATACGGCTGGCGAACGGGCAAGCCGCGTGCCGCGCGAGGCGAGCGACGCCCGAATGGCAGCGCCACTCCCCGATCGACGCCGCGCGTCTTGCGTGCGACCGCCCTGCCTGTGCCTGCTTGCGTGGTCCGATGCGGCGAGCCGCCGTGAACACGCGCTTGCTGCGGCGATTGCGGCAAACGCGAGTGCGGCGAACCGTTGCGCCGGCACATCGTGGTGCTGCGGCGAACAGCCGGTACGGGCGCCTCGCGTGGTGTGGCTGCGCCCGAGTTGGATGAACGAACGCCGCCGCCTTCCCTGAGCACTCAGATTCAGGATGAGGGGCAACCGTTCCGTAGGTGCGTCGGCCGTCTGCTGCGGCCCTTGACGCGGAAAGAACGGCGATTGTGCCATAGCTCCCCGCGAAATGCCCGCTTCGCTCCAAATTCGCGAACAAAGACGGTAATAGCGACCCTATTGGGCGCTATTTCGCGACGTATGCGGAAAAAATGACCTATCAGGTGGAGGATTTCGTCAGTTTTTATGACGCACGGGTTTGTTTTTACTTGCCGCCGGCGATGGCCATAGCTTTGGTGTTTACGGTTTACCGTATGTATACGTAGTAGAAGTTAACAAGGGCCTGGGTTTCCTGTGGATAACCGGGGTTTACCGAGAAGGATCAGAGGCTTGGCGCTCGCACAACCGCACGCAAAGGATGTGCGGACCGCGCGTGCTTCGGAGAGTAACTTTTGGGCCTGGCTCGCGGCGTGCTGAGTTACCCCGTTTACGTCCACATCGCGTCCACACTCGATTCGCCGGCAATTCGCCCGGTTATCCACAGATTCGCGGGGATAACCGGGGCGCCGTGTATGGGCGCGGCGCGCTCAGAGGCCGCGCTGGCGCAAGGCGCGCTGGAGGAAGCGCGCCGGATCGAGCTGGTCGGCGAGATCCCGCTCGAGTGGCCACGGCTCGCCTTCCATCTGCGAGGCGATGAGTTCGGCGCCTAGCCCCGCCCAGACGAGACCGCGCGAACCGAACGCGTACGCCCCGTAGAGACCGGCTGCCCGCGGCAGGTCGAGCGGCCAGGCGCCGGCGAGACGCTGCGCGTCGCGTCGGGCGGCCTCTTCGTCGGCGAGCGGGCCGAGCATCGGCATGCGGTCGCTGGTGACGCAGCGGAACGCCACCCGGCCGGCGAAGTCGCCCTGGGCGGCGGCAAGCTCAGGAAGCATGTGCGCGACGCGCGAGAGGTTCTCGGCGTGACCCGTTGGACGCAGCGCGTCGTCGGCGTCGTCGACTTCGTAGGTGGCGCCCGCGAGCGTCACGCCGCCGTCGAGCGGGACCGCGTAGCCCTCGCCGATCACCGGCACGCGCAGGTTCGCGAGCGGGCTCGGATCGACGAGCGTGAGCTGCCCACGCACGATGCGCGTGGGCGCGTGCGCGAGCGCGGCGGCGCGCGACGCGTCCTGGGCGTTGGCGAAGATCACCGCGCCCGCCTGCGCGACGAGCTTGCCCGCGTCGTCGAACACCTGCCATTCGTCGGACGCGGGCCCGCTGGCGCGCGCTATGTGTCCCATACGCACGCCGAAGCGCAAGTCGACCTGCGCGCCGGGCAACGCTGAAGCGAAGGCGCATTGCGCGCGGCACAGCGATGCCGGATCGATCGCACCGCCATGCGGATAGAACCAGCCACCTTGATTGAGCGCGACGCCGGCCAGCATCCCGGCCTGTTCGCGCGTGACGGCGCTCGCGAATTCGTCGGGATAACCGAACGAATCGAGCGCTGCGGCGACAGCACGTGATTCGTCGTCGGTGGCGAGGTGGAGCAAGCCGGCACGGGTGCGCCTCGGCGCATGGCCGGCCGCTTCGAGTGCGGCCCAGCGCCGCAGTGCATAGAGAAACCCGGCGCGCGTGATGCGCGAGGCGCTGCTGTCGTCGCGGGAAATCAGCGGATGAAACACGCCCGCCGGATTGCCGGACGCCTCGAGCGCCGGCGCGGCGTTGCGTTCGATGAGCGTCACGCGCCAGCCGCGCGCGGCAAGCCGCTCGACGAGCGCGCAGCCGGCCAGGCCCGCTCCCACCACGATCGCGTGCCGCTCGCGCAGCGCGAGCGGCAGCGGCGGCTCGTAGCGGCGCACGCGCCAGCGCGGCGCGAAGCGTCCGACCAGCATCGCCCGCTTGCCGCCGAAACCCTCGACCTTGCGGTATTCGAAGCCGTTTTGCAGCAACTCGCGCTTCACCTCGCCGGAACTGCTCCAGGTTGCGAAGGTCGCGCCCTCGCCGGCAATGCGCGCGAGCGCCTTGAAGATGGCGGGCGACCAAAGCTCCGGGTTCTTTGCCGGGGCGAAGCCGTCGAGGTAGATCGCATCGGCGCGCATCCACATTTTGGGAAATACCTCGAGCGCGTCGCCGAAAAGAAGCGTGAGCGTGACGCGCCCGCCCTCGAATTCCAGCCGGTGCGTGCCGGGTACCAGCATTGGCCAGGCATCGATGAGTTCTCGCGCCAGCGGCGCTTCGCGTGCGTGCGCAACGAGCGCATCGAGCGCGGTGCGCAAGTCGTTGCGCGCGAATGGATGCTTTTCCACTGAAACGAAGTGCAGCCGTTCGCAGCGCGCCGGATCGTCACGCCACGCCGACCAGGTGGCGAGGAAGTTCACGCCCATGCCGAAGCCGGTTTCGACCACGGTGAAGATCCGCCGCCCTTGCCAGCGCTGTGGCAGCGCATTGCCATGGAGAAAGACGGCGTGGGCCTGTGCGAATGCGCCGGCAGTGCTGTGATAAACGTCGCCGTAAGTCGGCGAAAAAGGCGTGCCGTCTTCCCGAAAGGCGAGTGTGGCGGGTGTCAGGGTGGCGGTCATGAGGAAGGCGAAGCGAAAGATGAAAGCGGGAACGAGCGTGGAATATGTCTGCACGCCGCTTGATGGTGTCGCCGCAAACGCTTGCCAGGCGGCTGTTCGAGCGGATGCTGCGTTGGCACCGCGCAACGCGCGCGACGGCGAAAGGGTCGCGTTCGGGGAAATTTGCGAGGTCGACAGCCCTAAATCATCTGCACGCCCCGAAAAACCCGCATGTGCGTCGCGAAATCTTCGAAACCCTTGTCGTTATTGGGTTTGCGCTGCGCTATCATAGCAAGCGCCGCCCAGGGAAGCGGCAGCACGGCCGTTGCGGCACGGGACACACGCTAGCCGCCGCAACGCGAAATCGCCGGGGTGCTCCGGGTCCGTCGCTGCTCGACGGCGCGGCACGCGTCCGTATAATCGGCGCGTTCGCGCTGTTCGTGTCAACCTAAACACAGAAAGGAACTTCTCAATGAATAAACAGGAACTGATCGACGCCGTCGCAGCACAGACGGGCGCTAGCAAGGCACAAACCGGCGAAACGCTGGACACGCTCCTCGAAGTGGTCAAGAAGGCTGTGTCGAAGGGTGACGCAGTGCAGCTGATCGGCTTCGGCAGCTTCGGTTCGGGCAAGCGCGCAGCCCGTACGGGCCGTAACCCGAAGACCGGCGAGACCATCAAGATTCCCGCTGCCAAGACCGTCAAGTTCACGGCTGGCAAGGCGTTCAAGGACGCCGTCAACAAGCGCTAAACGATTGCCGCTTTAAGTTGACACCCGCCCCTGGCGGGTTTTTTTTCGCCCGCGATTCCTGCGTTCGCGCGGCGCCAAAGGAGACGGCGCCGCGCAGATGCCGCGCCATCGGGCGCCTCGTCCTGGCGTCGTAACGATCAGTCGGGACGATGGACGATCTCACCGTGCCCGTCGCCGCGGTCGCGATGATCGTGGTCGTGGTCGTGGTCGTGATCGTCGTCATCCAGTTCCCACGACGGAAACGGGTCGGCCCACGTTTGCCAGGCGTCGGGGCCGGCTGCGTATTCCGCGTCGGTGAGGAGACACGCGTCGAGCTTCGCGCGCCATGCGTCGCGATCGAGATCCACGCCGATCATCACGAGTTCCTGGCGGCGGTCGCCGATGCTGGGGTCGTCAAGGTCGCCCAGCCAGTCCGCGGCAATTTCTTTTTCCAGCTCCGGATCCTGCGGCCATTCCTCGCGTGGCAGCGCCGCCCACCATGTGCCCGCGGGACCATGACGGCATACGCCCCCTGCTTGCGAGAGCGTGCCCGTCACCTCGTTGCGCGTGGCCAGCCAGAAAAAGCCCTTCGAGCGCAGGACGCCCTTCCACTCCTCGTTGAGCAGCGCCCAGAAACGTTCGGGATGAAACGGGCGGCGTGCGCGATAAACGAAGTGGCTGATGCCGTATTCATCGGCTTTGCCGCGCCGCGTATGCGTGTGCTCCGGATCGTGGCAATGCACCGGGTCGTCGCAGTGATCGTGCAGTGACGCGAGCCAGCCCGGTGCGCTCGAAGCCGCATCGAAATCGAAGCGCCCGGTATTGATCACCTCCTCGAGCGGAACCTCGCCGAAGCGGCTCACGATCTGCACCGCGCGCGGATTGATGCACGCGAGAATATGCTGCAGGCGCGCGAGTTCGTCCTCGCTCACGAGGTCGGCCTTGTTCACCACGAGCACGTCGCAGAACTCCACCTGGTCGACGAGCAACTCCACGATCGCGCGGTCGTCGTCCTCGCTGGCCGCGAGGCCGCGTTCCGCGAGTTGATCGGCGCTCGCGTAGTCGCGCAGGAAGTTGAATGCGTCGACCACCGTGACCATCGTGTCGAGGCGCGCCAGTGCGTCGAGCGCGATGCCGTCGTCGCTCGCGAACGTGAAGCTTTCGGCGATCGGCATGGGCTCGGCAATGCCGGTCGATTCGATCACGATGGCGTCGAAGCGCTGCCCGGCGCGTGCTGGGTCGGCGAGGCGCTCTACCTCGGTGAGCAGGTCGTCGCGCAGCGTGCAGCAAATGCAGCCGTTCGACATCTCGACCACGCGGTCTTCCACGTGCGAGAGCGCCGGGGCGTCGCGCACGAGCGCGGCGTCGATGTTGACCGAAGCGAGGTCGTTGACGATCACCGCCACGCGCAGGCCCGCGCGGTTCGAGAGGATATGGTTGAGCAGCGTGGTCTTGCCCGCGCCCAGAAAACCGGAGAGCACGGTGACGGGCAGTGGCGGCTGGTTCATCGCAGTGTGGTGCAGAAAGTGGAATCGGAAGATGCGCCGCGTGAAAGGATCGAAATCCCCGCAAGTTCGCAGCGCCAGCCAGCATTTTGCACCATGCAAGCGCGCCGCGCGGCGCGAGCCCGCCCACTCAGCGCGCTACTGCATGAGATGCCACTTGCGCAGGATATCGGCGATCTGCTGCGCGTACTGGTCGCGCAGCGTCGGGGTTTCGGAGTGGTAGGCGCCGACGGCGGCCCACGTGTTGCCGTACTTGTTCATCTTCTGGCGCAGATGCCACGCGGCGATATAGACGTTCTTGCACGGCTCCATGAGCGTGCTCGACGAAATACCGTATTGCGAGAGCAAGGGCAGATGTACGGAATTGATCTGCATGACCCCGTAGTCGGTCGAACCGTTCGCATTCCTGTGCAGCGCGTCGGGACGGTTGTGCGATTCCTGCCAGGCGATGGCGCGCAGGATCAGTGGATTGACTTTCTGGTATCGCGCGGCTTCGTCGAAACAGTCCGCGTGTGCGAGCGTGCTGGCGCTCGCGAGGGCGAGCACCACGGCAGCGGCAAACGAAGCGGAGCAGACGGGATGCATGGCGACTCGCGCGGAAGCTTCAATAAATGCAAACGGCAACGGGTTGATTCGAACCGGTGACAGTCGCTCACTGCATGGACGACGTGCCGGCCAGTAGTCTGAAGGATGACGCAATCTATCGCTGGCAGGCACGAAATCTGCCGGCAAATGCGGGAATTCCCACATAAAAGCCCGGTGAAAGGCAGGTTCGTCATTAAGGGGGCCGCTCGTATGATACCGGTCGCTCTTGACGCGTCAAGCTAACCGGACGGACAAGCGAGGCGAACGCAAACGGGAACGAGAAGCGCGAGGACCGAGCGATACCTGGCGCGAGGGATGCCGCGACGCTTACAAATGGCTTGGGGTTGGGTGCGGTTGCGCCCTGGCGACTAGAGGAATTCCCCGTGGGCCCATCTTTTGTGACAAATTGGACATGAAAAGCTGCTACTGTTCATTTTTTTGTTGATCAAGGGGCGTCCCGGTTGAAGGGAACCGGCGAGCGCATCGGTCACTCAAGCACAGGCGAGCCGGCCCACTAGCCGTACGTCGAGGACGAATAGCCGCGCGTCTGCCGCCGGCTCCGATATGACACCCATGAGAAGAAATCGTATGGCTTTGCGTCGCGTCGCGACGGCGCTGCTCGTGAGCGGGCTCATTACGGCGCAACTCGCGTATGCGCAGGTCACGCTCAATTTCGTCAACGCCGACATCGATCAGGTGGCGAAGGCGATCGGCGCCGCCACCGGCAAAACGATCATCGTCGATCCCCGCGTGAAGGGGCAGCTCAATCTCGTCTCCGAGAACCCGGTCCCGGAGGACCAGGCGCTCAAGACGCTGCAGTCGGCGCTGCGCATGCAAGGCTTCGCGCTCGTGCAGGATCACGGCGTGCTCAAGGTCGTGCCGGAGGCGGACGCCAAGCTCCAGGGCGTGCCTACGTACGTCGGCAACGCGCCCACCGCGCGCGGCGATCAGGTGGTTACCCAGGTCTTTACGCTCAGGCACGAGTCGGCCAACAACCTGCTGCCCGTGTTGCGTCCGCTCATCTCGCCGAACAACACCATTGCCGCCTACCCGTCCAACAACACGCTCATCGTGACCGATTACGCGGACAACGTACGCCGTATCGCCTCGATCATCGCGGGTGTGGACTCGGCTGCGGGCCAGCAGGTGCAGGTGGTGCCGCTGCACAACGCCAACGCGCTCGACATCGCGCCGCAAATCGCGAAGATGCTCGATCCGGGCGCGATCGGCGCCTCGGACCCGTCGCTGAAGGTTTCGGTCATCGCCGACCCGCGCACGAACTCGCTGATGCTGCGCGCGTCGAACACGCAGCGCCTCGCCTCCGCGGTGCAGCTCTCGAAGCAGCTCGATGCGCCCACCAGCATGCCGGGCAATATCCACGTCGTGCCGCTGCGCAACGCCGACGCGACGCAGCTCGCCAAGACCCTGCGCGGCATGCTGGGCAAAGGCGGCAACGAGACGCCGTCGTCTTCGTCGCCGGGCAATGCGGGCGGCTTCAACCAGACCAGCAGCGGCGGCGGCCTGTCGACGGGCACATCCGGCACGCCGCCGTTGCCGAACTCGCTGGGCGGCAGTTCGTCGATGGGCAGTTCGTCGCTGGGCAGTTCGATGTCGGGCGGCGGCGCATACGGCGGCGGCGGCAGCAACGAAGCGCAGTACTTTGGCAGCGAAAAGGACAAGGGTGAGGAGAACCAGCCGGGCGGCATGATCCAGGCGGACGCGGCCACGAACTCGCTGATCGTCACGGCGCCGGACGCGGTGTACCGCAATCTGCGTAGCGTGATCAACCAGCTCGATGCGCGCCGCGCACAGGTCTACATCGAAGCGCTGATCGTCGAGCTGAATTCGAACACGAACGCCAACCTCGGCATTCAGTGGCAGGTCGCAAACGGTAATCTTTACGCGAATACCAATCTCGCCACCGGCAGCGGCAACAGCATCATCAACCTGACGGCGGCCGCGGCAGCCGATGCCGCTTCCGGCGGCCTCGCGAGCGCGCTCGGGGCGTCCAATCTCCAGCAGGGCCTCAACGTCGGCTGGATCAAGAACATCTTCGGAGTCCGGGGTCTCGGCGCGCTACTGCAAGCGCTCTCGCAATCAGCAGACGCCAATGTGCTGTCCACGCCTAACCTCATCACGCTCGACAACCAGGAGGCGAAAATCGTCGTCGGTACGAACGTGCCGATCCAGACGGGGTCGTATTCCAATCTCACGAGCGGCACGACGAGCACGGCGTTCAACACTTTCGATCGTGTGGACGTGGGTCTGACGCTGCACATCAAGCCGCAGATCACCGACGGCGGCATCCTGAAGCTGCAGCTCTACACGGAAGACTCGGCGATCGTGAACGGCACGACGAACTCGGTGACCAATCCGGCCGGCCCGGAGTTCACCAAGCGTTCGATCCAGTCGACGGTGCTGGCCGACAACGGCGAGATCATCGTTCTCGGCGGCCTGATGCAGGACAACTACCAGACCAGCAACAGCAAGGTGCCGCTGCTCGGCGACATCCCGTGGATCGGCCAGCTGTTCCGTTCCGAAAACAAGACGCGCGCGAAGACGAACCTGATGGTGTTTCTGCGTCCGGTGATCATCAACGATCGCGACACCGCGCAAGCCGTGACGGCGAACCGCTACGACTACATCCAGGGCGTGACGGGCGCTTACCGGTCCGACAACAACCTGATCAAGGATAAGGACGACCCGGTCGTGCCGCCAATGCCGGTCGGCCCGAGCCAGGGCGGCTCGGTGCTGAACCTGTTCGATCTCGACCAGATGCGGCGTCAGCAGGCGCTCGGCGTGCCGCCCGCGACGACTCCGGCTCCGGCCGGCGCCACGCAAGTGCAGCCGGCGCCTGTTCAGCAGCCTGCCGAACCTGTCCAAACGGCGCCCGTGGAGCAGCCGGCCACGACCACGAGGGTGCAGCCGTGAGCACGCCTCACGCGCACGGCGGCGGGAGCGGCACCGAGCGCGAGCCGCCCTCGCCGCTCGCCGCCCGCCTCCTGCCGTACGGCTTCGCGCGCAGCGGCCAGATTCTCGTCGCCCAGCAGCACGCGGAAGGCCTCGAAGTGTGGATCAGCGAGCGCACGTCGCAGGCCGCCATCGCCGAGGTCGCCCGCAACTTCGGCGCGTTCGCGCTCGTGCGCGTGAACGCCGACGAACTCGCGCAGGCCATCAACCAGGCGTACGCGCGCCAGGACGGCAGCGCCGCGCAGGTGGTCGGCGAAGTGGAAGGCGAAGTCGATCTTTCGCGCCTCATGCAGGACATTCCCGAGGTGGAGGACCTGCTGGAGTCGGAAGACGACGCGCCGATCATCCGCATGATCAATGCGCTGCTCACGCAGGCCGCGCGCGAGCAGGCGTCGGACATCCACATCGAGCCGTTCGAGAACGCATCCGTGGTGCGTTTTCGCGTGGACGGCACGCTGCGCGACGTCGTGCGTCCGAAAAAGGCGCTGCACGGCGCGCTCATTTCGCGTATCAAGATCATGGCGCAGCTCGACATCGCCGAGAAACGCCTGCCCCAGGACGGCCGCATCACGCTGCGCGTGGGCGGGCGGCCCGTGGACGTGCGCGTCTCCACGCTGCCCACGGGGCACGGCGAGCGCGCGGTGCTGCGTCTGCTCGAAAAGGACGCGCAGCGGCTGAACCTCGAGGCGCTGGGCATGGCCGGCGACACGCTGCGCAAGTTCGATCAGCTGATCGCGAAGCCGCACGGCATCGTGCTGGTCACGGGGCCCACGGGTTCGGGCAAGACGACCACGCTCTACGCGTCGATGTCGCGGCTCGAAACCGCCACGACCAACATCATGACCGTGGAAGACCCGATCGAGTACGACCTCTCGGGCATTGGCCAGACCCAGGTGAACGAGCGTATCGGCATGACGTTTGCGCGTGCCTTGCGTTCTATCCTGCGTCAGGACCCGGACATCATCATGATCGGTGAAATCCGCGACCTCGAAACCGCGCAGATCGCCGTGCAGGCCTCGCTCACTGGCCATCTCGTGCTCGCCACGCTGCACACCAACGACGCTGCGTCGGCCGTCACGCGTCTCACCGATATGGGCGTCGAGCCGTATCTGCTCGCTTCGTCCCTGCTCGGTGTGCTCGCGCAGCGCCTCGTGCGCCAGCTCTGCCCGTTCTGCAAGGAAGAACGCGTGGAAGACGACGGCAGGAAGCGCTGGCATCCGGTGGGCTGCGACCGTTGCAGCCATTCGGGCTACGCCGGGCGGCGCGGCGTGTACGAGCTGCTGCTCATCGACGAGCCGATCCGCGCGCTCATTCACCGCAATGCCGCCGATGCGGAGATTTTCCAGGCCGCCCGCGCGCAGGGCATGCGCACGCTGCGCGAGGACGGCGAACGCTGGCTCGACGCGGGCACGACTTCGCTCGAAGAAGTGCTGCGAGTGACGGGCGGCGCATGATGAACCGCCAGATGGACCGTCAATAAAAGCGAGGGCAATCAGCACCATGCCGGCATTTCGCTTCGAAGCCATCGACCCCACGGGCAAGGCGCAAAAGGGTGTCCTCGACGCGGACAGCGCGCGCGGCGCGCGCGCACTGCTGCGCGGCCAGGGCCTCACGCCGCTCGTGGTCGAACCGGCTGCGAGCCGCACGCGCGGCGCGCGCCAGCAGCGTCTCGCGCTCGGGCGCAAGCTTTCGCAGCGGGAGCAGGCCATCCTCACGCGCCAGCTCGCGAGTTTGCTGGTGGCGGGCCTGCCGCTCGGCGAGGCGCTTGCCGTGCTGACCGAGCAGGCCGAGCGCGACTACATCCGCGAACTGATGGCGGCGATTCGCGCCGAGGTGCTGGGCGGCCATTCGCTCGCCAGCGCGCTCGAGCAGCATCCGCGCGACTTTCCCGATATCTATCGCGCGCTCGTGGCCGCGGGCGAACACACCGGCAAGCTCGGCATCGTGCTTTCGCGTCTGGCCGACTACATCGAGCAGCGCAATGCGCTCAAGCAGAAGATCGTGCTCGCCTTCACGTACCCGACGATCGTGACGATCATCGCGTTCGGCATCGTCACGTTCCTGCTCAGCTACGTGGTGCCGCAGGTCGTGAACGTGTTCGCCAGCACGAAGCAGCAGTTGCCTCTGCTCACCATCGTGATGATGGCGCTCTCGGCATTCGTGCGTCAGTGGTGGTGGGCGGTGCTGATCGTCGTGGCACTGGTTTCGTGGATCGTGCGCGGCATCCTGCGCCGGCCCGGCCCGCGCCTCTCGTTCGACCGCTGGCTGCTCACGGCTCCGCTCGCGGGCAAGCTCGTGCGCGGCTACAACACCGTGCGCTTCGCGAGCACGCTCGGCATCCTGAGCGCGGCCGGCGTGCCGATCCTGCGCGCGCTGCAGGCGGCCGGCGAAACGCTCTCGAACAAGGCCATGCGCACGAACATCGACGACGCCATCGTGCGCGTGCGCGAAGGCACGTCGCTTTCGCGCGCGCTCGGCAACACGAAGACGTTTCCGCCCGTGCTCGTGCACCTGATCCGCTCGGGCGAGGCGACGGGCGACGTGACGACCATGCTGGACCGCGCCGCCGAAGGCGAAGCGCGCGAACTCGAGCGGCGCACGATGTTTCTCACGAGCCTGCTGGAGCCGCTCCTGATCCTGGCGATGGGCGGGGTGGTGCTCGTGATCGTGCTCGCGGTGATGCTGCCGATCATCGAGCTGAACAACCTCGTGCAATAAGTCGTGCAATGAGGCTCGCGCGCACGAGGCGCGGCGCGGGTGAGACTCAGCGCACGTAGATGGTGGGACCGGCGGCGTTGGGCGGCAGGAAGATTTCCGAGTGCACGCCGTGACGGTCGATGACGATCGAGCGGGCGCGCACTTCGAAGAGTTTGGAGTTCTGGTCGATCGGGCCGCCGAGCGAGATGGCCTTCGGCGGTTCGCCGCCCACGCTCACGATGGCCGCGGCGCCCTGCGCGAGCGCGAGGATGCCGAAGAGGTGAACGTCCTGCACGGGGTTGCGCTCGAGCTTGCCGCCGAACAGCGTGCCGGCCTGGTCGACCGACACCGGCGCTCGCGCAGCGGCCGCCTGCACCGGCGCCGCGCGGTTCGTGGCGAGCGTGACTGCCCACCACGTGGCCGTAGCGCAGAACACCGCGAAGGCGGCGAGGGAAAGGAGGCGGATTTGCAGTGGGCTCATGCGCCCATTGTACGAAGGTTTATGTATTTTTTGATGTGCGCGTTTGCCATGCCTGCAAGGCGTCGGAAAGGCGTCATCGCGTGACATTACAATGAACCGTCATGCGTGCAAGGGCCGGCCGGAGAGAACGGCGGGCGGCATCGCAGGCGCAACGAAAGCGCGGGGCACAGGCGTGCTTCGCAACCCAATCTAGCGAGGGAGGAAGTCACTCATGTCCATGTGGGCCAAACGCCGTGGCGAAATTCAACTGATCCGCGCGCGCCGCCAACGCGGCTTCACGCTCATCGAAATCATGGTCGTGATCGCGATCCTCGGCATCCTGGCCGCGCTGATCGTGCCGAAGATCATGAGCCGTCCCGATGAAGCCCGCCGCGTCGCCGCACACCAGGACATCGGCACGATCATGCAGGCAATGAAGCTCTACCGCCTCGACAACGGCCGCTACCCGACCCAGGACCAGGGGCTCCAGGCGCTCGTGCAAAAGCCGACCACGGAACCGGTGCCGAACAACTGGAAGGAAGGCGGCTATCTGGAGCGCCTGCCCAATGACCCGTGGGGCAACCCGTACCAGTACCTGAATCCGGGCGTGCACGGCGAGGTCGACGTGTTCAGCTACGGCGCCGACGGCAAGCCCGGCGGCGAAGGCAACGACGCCGACATCGGTTCCTGGCAGTAAGTCGTCCAACCGCGCGACATTCATGCAAGCACCCCGCCCTTCCCCTTGCCGGGACCGCCGATTGCCACGCGCTTCGCGCGTGGGCGGCCGCTCGCCCGTGGCGGGCTTCACGTTGCTCGAAATGCTCGTGGTGCTGCTGATCGCGGGGTTGCTCATCTCGCTCGCCTCGCTCACGCTCACGCGCAATCCGCGCACCGATTTGAACGAAGAGGCGCAGCGGCTCGCGCTCCTGTTCGAATCGGCGGGCGACGAGGCACAGGTGCGCGCGCGCCCCATCGCATGGCAGCCGCAGGCGGGCGGGTTTCGTTTCGATGTTCGCACCGAGGACGGCTGGCGCCCGCTGCGCGACGATCTGCTCGGACCGCGCCAGTGGGAAGGTGGCGTGACCGGCGTGGCGATCACCTACCCGGGCGGCGACGACGACACGAACGCCAACCGGCTGATTTTCGGCACCGAGGCCGTCGATGTGCCGGTGCAGGTGACGCTTTTCTCGCCAGCCGGCCGCGCGACGATCGTCGGCACCGGCACCGGCCGCTTCGAGGTGCGCTGAGATGCGGCTCTCGATGGGTGAGCAAACGCGCGCGGTCAAGCGTAATTGCAGCGTGAGTTCGGTCGGTACGCGCGGTTTCACCATGATCGAAGTGCTGGTTGCGCTCGCAATCATCGCGATTGCGCTGGCCGCTTCGCTGCGCGCCGTGGGCAGCCTCGCCGCGAGCGAGGCCGACCTGCACGACCGCCTGCTCGCCGGCTGGAGCGCGGACAACGTGCTTGCGCAATTGCGCCTCGCGCATGCGTGGCCCGAGGTGGGCGAGCGCAGCTTCGACTGCTCGCAGGGCAACTTGCGGCTCACCTGCACGCAGCGTGTCGGGAACACGCCCAACCCCGTCTTTCGCAGCGTCGAGGTGTCGGTGACGACGCCCGGGCGCTCCGGCAATCTCGCGCAACTCGTCACGGTGCTCGCCAATGAGACGAACCGCTCGTTGTGACGGCGTCGTCTCGCCGGCGCGCGGCTTCACGCTGATCGAGTTGCTCGTGGCGATCGCCATCATGGCCGTCGTGGCGATTCTCTCGTGGCGCGGACTCGACGAAATCGTGCGCGGGCGCGAGACCATCACGCGTTCGATGGCCGAGGAGCGCGTGTTCGCGCAAATGTTCGACCAGATGCGCATCGACTTGCGCGAAGCCGTCTCCGACGACGAAGCGGGCGGCATCGCCATTTCGCTCGATGGCGGCGCGCTCCAGATCGTGCGCGCGTTCGCCGTGCCGCCGGGCGCCGCGCCGCGCCTGCAGGTGGTGCGATACCGCGTGTCGGGCGGCCAGGTGGTCCGCTATGGATCGCCGCCGCTCGCCAATTTCGGGGAACTGCGGCGTGCCTCGCGCGGCGGCGAGGGCGACAACTGGAGCGCGCTGCCGATGATGCGCGGCGTGGACCTCATCAGCGCGCGCCTTTTCGTGCCGAAGACGGGCTGGACTTCGAACATGGAGGACGTGCGCTCGCAGGTGAACGGCGACAACGACAGTCTCAAGGTGCCGCAACTCGGCAACGCACCGCTGCCGCGCGCGGTAACGGGCGTGCAGGTCAGCGTAAGTTCGCGCTCGCTCGAGCAGCCGGTGATCCGCGTGTTCCTGGTGGGGGAATGACGTTGCGCGCACAACGAACTTCCTTCGTCCGAACCACGAGATCCATGCGATCCATGCGTTCCACGCGCGCACGGCGCGGCGCGGCGATCATCAGCGCACTGCTCGTCGTGGCGCTCTCGGCGATTCTCGTCTCGGGCATGTTGTGGCGTCAGCAAGTGCAGTTGCGACGCATCGAGAATCAGCGGCTGCTCGCGCAGGGGCAATGGATCGCGCGCGCCTCGCTCGACTGGACGCGCCTCGTGCTGCGCTCCGAAGCGGATACGACGGCGGGCATCACCTATCTGGGCGGCACGTGGGGCGTGCCGCTCGCAAAAACGCGGCTGTCCGACTTCCTCGGCCAGATCGGCGAGGCGCACGCGGAACAGGGCGCGGATACCTGGATCTCGGGCTCGATCGAAGATGCCCAGGCGCGCTTCAACCTGCGCGATCTCGTGGCGACCAGCGCGCCGGGCTCGCTGCAAGTGAACCTCGCGCAGATCGAGGCGTTCGCGCGCCTCTTGCAGATCCTCGGCCTCAACTCGCAGCTCGCGAAGAACACCGCGCTGTATCTGCGCTCGGGCCTCGCGTATTCGGCGACGCGCTTCCAGGCGCAACCGACTGCGATGAACAGCGGCTCGCAAACCCCGCCGCTCGCGGCGGGCGGCGGTTCGGCGGGCGGCGGCAACTACACCGACAACCCGGGCCTCGCGGATGCCGAGAGCAACAGCGGCGTCGCGCCGCTCCTGATGACGAGCGTCGATTCGCTGCTCGACGTCCCCGGCTTCACGCCCGACGTCGTGGCGCGGCTGCGTCCCTTCGTGACCGTCCTGCCCACCGTGACGCCCGTGAACATGAACACGGCGAGCGCCGAGGTGATCGCCTCCGTCGTCACGGGCTTGAGTCTCTCGAACGCGCAGGCGCTCGTCGCGCACCGCCAGAACGTGTTTTTCCGCAATGTGGCCGACGTCCAGCTCGCGCTCCAGGGTGCCGGCGTGAAGGAGGTTTCGGTCGACACGACACAGATCGACGTCAACACGAGCTATTTTCTCGTGCATGGGCGCGTGCTGCACGAGCGCGCCGAGGTGGACCGCACGACGCTCGTGTGGCGCGACCCGCTCACCCATACGACGCGCGTCGTGCGCGTTCGCGACGAACCATGAATCCGTCCCCGACCAACATCGAAAAGAGGTGCGTTTGAGCACGCTGATCGTTCTCATGCCGTCCCGCGACCCGGCCGTCCATTCGCAGGAATGGCAACTGCCGGAGTTGCCGTTCGTGCTGCTCGACAAGGCCGGCAACACGCAGCGCGCGGGCCGCTCGGCGCTTGGGCTGCTGCCCAAGGCCTCGGCCACCATCCTGCTGATTGCCGCGCGCGACCTGCTCACGCTCGCCGCCACCGTGCCGCCGCTCAAGGGGCCGCGGCTGCGCCAGGCGTTGCCGAACGTGGTCGAGGATCATCTGATCCAGGATCCGCAGACCTGCCATCTCGCGCTCGATCCGAGGCGCCTCGCCGACGGCCGTCAGGTCGTGGCGGCCATCGATCGCGGCTGGTTCCGCTTTCTCCTCGAAGGCTTCACCGCCGCGGGGCATCGGAATCTGCGCGCCGTGCCGGTGGCGCGCTGCCTGCCGGTCGCGCAAACGGAGCCCGCGCCCGAGTTGGCTGAGCCTGTGCAGCCGACCGTATCGTCGGTATCGACAGATCGGGGCACAGCGGCCGATGCCGCCGATGTGTCGAGCGCCACCACCCCGCCCGCGCTCGAACCCGTGAGCGCCTGCGTGCTCGGCCACGTCGTCTCGACGGCGCCCCCGCTGCTGCCCGGCGCTGCGCCCGAACTGGCGGCCGCCACGACGCAGACGGCGCTCGAACTCGCGATCGTGCGCGGGGCGCTCGCCGAGGGCTTCGCGGTGCCCGCCGCGAGTGTCGCCGCGACCGTCGCGGCGCTTGCCGGCGGGGCGCCCGTCACGGGCTATGTGCTCACCAACGTGCCGGGCGAGCCCGCGAGCGCGGCCGCACGCGCTGCGTTGTCGGCCGCGCTGCCCGGTGCGCAACCGCTTTCGTTCGAGGCGCTCGCGCGCCGCGCGCTCGTCTGCCGCTTCGATCTGTGCCAGTTCGAGTTCGCATCGGAGCCGTGGCGGCTCGACCGCGCGACACTGCGCCGTTTGCGCGTGCCCATCGCGCTCGTGGTGGCGTCGCTTGCCGTGGCCGTCGTCGGCGCGAATATCCAGTGGCTCATGATGGCGCGCCAGCGCGACGCCATCAGCGCGCAGATGACCGAGCTGCTCCTGAACGCATTTCCGAAGACGACCGTCGTGCTCGACCCCGCCGGCCAGATGTCGCGCCAGTTGCAGCAATTGCGGCTCGCCGCCGGCGAGCCCTCGCCCGACGACTTCCTGGCGCTCTCCGACCGTCTCGCGCGCTCGCTCGGCCCGGTGCCCGCGAACGGCATCGCGGCGCTCGACTATCACGACCGGCGTCTGGACGTGACCTTCAAGCCCGGCGTCAACGTCGATGCCGATCTCGCCAGGCGCCTCGCGCAGAACGGCCTCGCGGGAACGATGGACGCCAGCACGGGCAAATGGACCATCAGGAGCGCATCGTGAAGACAACGGCAGTGAGCGGCGCATGGGCCGAGGCCTGGACCAACTTCTGGGAAGCGCGCACGACGCGCGAAAAGACGCTGCTGACGTGGGGCGGCGCGGTGCTTGCGCTGGCGATCGGCTGGTCGGTGCTGTGGCAGCCCGCCGCCGACGGCCGCGCGCGCCTGCGTCAGAGCCTGCCCGGCATGCAGCGCGAACTCGCGCAGATGACCGCCGAGGCCGACGAGGCGCGCTCGCTTGCGGGTGCGGCGGCGAGCGTGGCGCCGGGCGGCCAGGCGCTCAAGGACGCGATCACGGCCTCGCTCGCCGATCACGCGCTCGCGGGCGCGCAGGTTCAGCTGATCGGCACGACGGTGCAGATCCAGATGAAGAATGCGTCGTTTCCCGCATGGGCCGCGTGGCTCGACGACGTGCGCAAGCAGTTCAAGGTCCAGGTGGTCGAGGCGCACATCACCGCGCTCAAGGCCGATGGCCAGGTCGATCTCACGGCCTCGCTGCAACCGGCGAACACGCACTGAGAAGCGCGCACTGATCGAAGCGAAAGAGAGCATTAGATGAACTACTGGATGCGGCGCCTGCGCGCCGCGTTGCCCTGGCTGCTGGTGGGCGTGCTGTCGAGCGGCGTGGTGCTGCTTGCGCGCTTGCCTGCCGCCTGGATTGCGCCGCAGTTCGCGCGGGCGACCCAGGGGCACGTGAATCTCGTCGATCCCGAAGGCTCGCTCTGGCACGGGTCCGCGACGCTGATGCTCGCCGCGGGCCGTGACGCGAGCGGCGCGACGCTGTTGCCGGGGCGCATCGTCTGGCGCACGGCGTTCTGGCCGCTATTCGTCGCGCGCGTGCGCATGGAGATGCTGCAGACCGAGGCCATGCCCGAGGCCGTGACCGTCGAGGCATCGCCGCGCGGCGCGAACTTGAGCGCGGGCGCCATTGCCGTGCCGGCCTCGCTGCTCGCGGGCCTCGGCGCGCCCTTCAACACGCTCGATCTGGGCGGCAACGTGCGGCTCGAGTGGAGCCCGTGGCGCATGTTCGGCACGGACGCGTTCGGACGCCTGACCGTGTCGCTCGCGGACATGAGTTCGCGCGTTTCGCTCGTGAAGCCGCTCGGCTCGTATCAGGTGGTGCTGCAGGCGCAGGGGGCCGCTTCGACGCTCGATCTCTCGACGTTAAAAGGACCGCTGACGCTCACGGGGCACGGCACGTTCTCGCGTGCGTCGGTGTCGTTTCAAGGCACCGCGAGTGCGGCACCGGATCAGCGCGACAACCTCGCGGGCCTCTTGAACCTGCTGGGCCGGCCGGTTTCGCCGGGAACCGTCGCGCTGACGTTCGTGCGCTGACGCCCATGGTGTAAGCGCGCTGGTTCGAGCGGGTGCTCAGGCGCTGCCGCGTCACTGCGGTTGGGCACCCGCCGTAGCCGTAGTCGTGATCGCAGCCGTTGGCGCGGAAGCTGCCGAAATGGCGGCCGGCGCGGCCACGCTGCCGGTTTCGCGATCCATCTGCGAGGCGTCCCAGCCGCCGCCCAGCGCCTTAACGAGCCCAACCGACGACACCATGCGCTGCCCGCCGATGCTCACGAGCTTCTGCTGCGCCGTGAAGGCCGTGGCCTGAGCGGAAAGCACGTTCTGGAAATCGGTGGTGCCGGCCTTGTACTCGTTGGTCACGATCGCGAGCGCGTGCTGGGCCGAGTCCACGGCCTGCTGCTGCACGACGATCTCCTGCCCGAGAATGCGCTGCGAGGCGAGGTTGTCCTCGACGTCCTGGAACGCGGCCAGCACGGTTTGCCGGTAGGCGGCGACCTGCTGGTCGTAGGCGGCGCGCGCCGCTTCGGTCTGCGCCTTGCGCAGGCCGGCGTCGAAGAG
Source organism: Paraburkholderia sp. JHI2823 (assembly GCF_038900695.1). NCBI lineage: Bacteria > Pseudomonadati > Pseudomonadota > Betaproteobacteria > Burkholderiales > Burkholderiaceae > Paraburkholderia > Paraburkholderia sp. JHI2823. The sequence goes on from NZ_JAYMRY010000008.1 coordinate 89,796, forward strand.
CGTGCCGGCGAGTGATGGCCCGAGCGTCCAGAAACGCGAAGGCATCTGCAGCAACTGCGACATCACCGAGCTTTCGAAGCCGCCGCTCGCGGAAAGCGTGAGCGTCGGGAAGAACGCCGCAATGGCGACGCCGATCTGCTCGTTGGCAGACGCCGCCTTGCGCTCCGCCGAGGCGATGTCGGGCCGACGCTCGAGCAGCGCCGAAGGCATCGTGACCGGTACCGCGGGCGGCGTGGCCGTCAGTGGCGAAGGCGGGATCGAGAACGTGGAGGCCGGCTGGCCGACCAGCACGGCGATCGCGTGCTCGTCCTGGGCGCGCGCGACGCCGTTCTCGATCGCGGCAGCCTGGGCGGACTGCAGCTGGGTTTGCGCCTGGATGACGTCGGCGCGGCCCGCCACGCCCTGTGCATACTGATTCCGCGTGAGCTGCAGCGACTTCTGGTAAGCGACGACCGTGTCGTCGAGCAGCTTTTGTTGCGCGTCGAGCGAGCGCAGCGTGAAGTAGGTCTGCGCGAGCGTCGCCTGGGCGGACAGGCGCGCATTCGCGAGATCGGCGGCGGCGCTCTGCTGGCTGGCTTCCTGCGAACCGACGGTGCGGCTCACTTTGCCCCAAAGGTCGGGCTCCCAGGTGGCGTCGAGTCCGAGATTGACGCTGTTCGTGATGTTGCCGCTCGACAGACCGCCGCTCGACTTCGACGTGCGCGTGGGCGTGTACGAGCGCGTGCCCGAGAACGAACCGCTGATCACCGGGAAGTACGCCGCCCGGGCCTCGCCCACGAGCGCTCGCGCCTGGCGATAGGCGGCGGCGTATTGGGCGACCGTCTGGTTGCTGGTGTTGAGCTGATCCATCAGCGCGTCGAGCTGCGCGTCATCGTAGATGAGCCACCAGGCACCACGATCGGCGGTATCGGCCGGCTGCGCGACTTTCCAGCCTTCGGGCGCTTCCTTGTACGAAGCCGGGACGGCGGCGGCCGGCCGGTGATAGTCGGGGCCGACGGCGCAGCCGGTCAACTGGAAGCTCAGCGCGGCGGCGGCGCACAGCAGCGCAAGCGTGGAAAGTGGGGTGGGCGCGCGGCGCGCCCCGAAGGACGCGACGGGGCGGACGAAACGGCAAGGCATGCAAGGATTCCTGTCGATGCAACCGGCGCCCGGTCAGCCGGGGCGCATGGTGTTGTCGCGTTGCGGCAATGGTAGCGCAGGCATTGCGTACCAGGCGGAATCCGAAAGCTTACGCGGTGGAAGGGTTGACGAGTGTTACGGTGTGGCGCGCGCAGGTTACGCGTCGTTACGGCGGCGCCTCGGCGCGCGGCAGGCGGGCTGTCCGCCACCGCATACGGACGAGGCCGGTGCGACCGTGGGCGTAGCCGGGATGATCGCTTCCGTCGGCCCCGGCTCGTTGCCTGCACGCCGGCGCTGCGCCCAAACCACCGCCACCAGGGCCAGCGAACCGCCCGGCAGGGCGAACATGGCGGCATACAACGCGAGCTTGCGCCAGCGCGACGACGCGCCGGTCTTCGCGAATGCAAGACGGGCGGTATCAGTGACGGTGCGGCCAATGCCGCCAAGCGCGTTGATTAGATGAGACATGGTGGATGCGGTGAAACCGGCGAAGGTGAGGCGCAGTGAAACGGGAAGCGCGCGAGTGCTTGCCTGTCATAATATTGACTATGCAATCAAATCGCCACATACTTCGCACCGCATCCATGGATCTGTTGTTTTCTTGCGCAATGCAGCAGCGGACGTTTGTGCCAGCTCCCTTGCCATTTATCTGCCTGAGCAGGAAACAGCCGCTATAATGCGTCCGATTTTCTAATGCAGCCAAGCGAACTGCCATGAGCGACGGTCCTTTCGTTTCGGCCGGGCCAAGCATCGAACCCAGTCTCGGCTATTTCCTCTCGACGGCGCGTAACGTGCTGGCCGGGCGGATCGATCGAGCCGTCTCGCCGCTCGGGCTGACTTCCTCGCAGATCGGCGTGATCCTCCTGCTGTGGTTCGAGCGCGCGAAGACGCCCAACGAGATGTCGCGGATGCTCTCCTACGACACCGGCTCCATGACGCGCATGCTCGACCGGCTCGCGAAGAAGGGCTTTCTCGTGCGCCAGCGCAGCCAGTCGGACCGGCGCGTGGTGGAACTCGCGCTGACCGGGCAGGGGCGCGAAGCAGCGCAGCAACTCCCCGCGCTGGTCGCCGCGGTGATGACCGAGCAGTTGCGAGGCTTCGCGCCGGAGGAGGTCGCGACGCTCATCGGTCTGTTGCAGCGCTTCATCGCCAATGACGGCACGACCACGCCCCTCTGCGGGCCAGCCGAAGGGGTGGGAATGTCGATGCAGCCGCCCCCGCATGGCGACGTCGACTGAGGACGAGGGCGAACCGAAGTACACGCGCGGCGCCGCATCATTGTGCCGCTCTTCGAATGGATAACTGTCTGGGCAGAAAGTGCACGGACATGTAACGGCAGGCCGCCGGTGACGCCCGAGGGACGCTCCTTCAGCCACCACGGACTGCACGAACAAGGAAAGGACACGGATCATGGACGTTTCCTCCACGGTGCCCGCACGGGCCGAACCTGCGCCGTTTTCCGGCGGCATGCTCGCGCTTCTCACCGTCGGCCTCGCGCTCGGCACCTTCATGGAGGTGCTGGATACCTCCATCGCGAACGTGGCCGTGCCGACGATTTCCGGCAACCTGGGCGTTGCGAACAGCGAGGGCACGTGGGTCATCTCGTCGTACTCGGTCGCGTCGGCGATCGCGGTGCCGCTCACCGGATGGCTCGCGCGCCGGGTGGGCGAAGTGCGCCTCTTCACGCTCTCGGTGCTGCTTTTCACGATCGCATCGGCGGCCTGCGGCTTCGCTTCGAACTTCGAGACGCTCATCGCGTTTCGCCTCGTGCAAGGCCTCGTTTCCGGGCCGATGGTGCCGCTTTCGCAGACCATCCTCATGCGCTCGTACCCGCCCGCCAAACGCGGGCTCGCGCTCGGACTGTGGGCGATGACGGTGATCGTCGCGCCGATCTTCGGGCCGGTGATGGGCGGCTGGATCACCGACAACTACACCTGGCCGTGGATCTTCTACATCAACGTGCCGATCGGTCTCTTCTCGGGCATCTGCGCGTACCTGCTGCTGCGCGGACGCGAGACGAAAACGACGAAGCAGCGCATCGACGCCGTGGGTCTCGCGTTGCTCGTGATCGGCGTGTCATGCCTGCAGATGATGCTCGACCTCGGCAAGGACCGCGACTGGTTCAACTCGACGTTCATCGCCACGCTCGCCATCGTCGCGGTCGTGTCGCTCGCGTTCATGCTCGTTTGGGAGGCGACCGAAAAAGAGCCCGTGGTGGACCTCTCGCTCTTCAAGGACCGCAATTTCGCGCTCGGCGCGATGATCATCTCGTTCGGCTTCATGGCGTTCTTCGGCTCGGTCGTGATCTTCCCGCTCTGGCTGCAGACCGTCATGGGCTACACCGCCGGGCTCGCGGGCCTCGCGACCGCGCCAGTCGGGCTGCTCGCGCTCGTGCTTTCGCCGCTCATCGGGCGCAACATGCACAGGCTCGATCTGCGCATGGTCGCGAGCTTTGCCTTCATCGTGTTTGCGCTGGTTTCAATCTGGAACTCCACGTTCACGCTCGACGTGCCGTTCAATCACGTGATCCTGCCACGTCTCGTGCAGGGCATCGGCGTGGCCTGCTTCTTCGTGCCGATGACGACCATCACGCTATCGAGCGTTCCCGACGAGCGTCTGGCCAGCGCCTCCGGCCTGTCGAACTTTCTGCGCACGCTTTCGGGCGCGATCGGCACCGCCGTGAGCACGACTTTCTGGGAAGACTCAGCGATCTTTCACCACGCGGTGCTTTCCGAGTCGGTGAATCCGTATTCCCCGAACACGATGGCCTACAAGGACGCCCTCGCGAGTCTCGGCTACGCCGGTGAGAGCCTGACCGCGAGGCTCAACGATGTCGTGACGACACAGGGCTACATGATGGCCACCAACGACTTCTTCCGCATTTCCGCCGCGGTGTTCATCGTGCTCGCCGCGCTGGTGTGGGTGACGAAGCCGAGAAAAGGCGCAGGACCGGCGATGGGTCATTGACGGTCCCGCGAACCGCAGCGATGCGCGCGAGGATGATCCTGGCCCTATGAGCCTTCAGGCTTCCAGCAGGCCCAAACATCGCACGCCGCAGCAGGCCGGCAGTGATCAATGCGCGCTGGAGGCCGGCTCCGCGACGGCCGCGCCGCTTACGCCAGCCGCGTCGCCACCTGTGCCCGTGCTGGTGTCGCCGGGGATGGGCGCATCCACGCCCGAGCGCACGTACTGCTTGAAACCCGCTCCGGCAGACCACGGGTTCGGTTTGCAGCCGAGCGAGCTGTCACAGTGCGCCGCGAAGCCGATCGTGGCTGTGCCGTCGCTGTTGGAGGCCTTCGTGATTTCATAGGCGAGCAGCCGCCGGCCGCCGCCCGGGCCCGAAGTCTGAATGAGCGTATCGGTCACGGTCTGTACTTCGTACTTCGAATGAGTGCGTACCCAGTCCTGGGCGCGTTGCCACCAGAGATCGCATTCAGCCTTGTTCGAGCAGGTGAGCGGCGCGGTCGCGATCTGCATGACGTCGGGATTGACCTGCCCGCGCGACGCGCAGGCCGCAGCCGTCGCGCACAGCAGGATCGCAAGAGTTCGTTTCATCGCGTGGGTTCCTCCCGGAAAGGGCTGCGTGGCGCGCGGCCCGGGCGTTTTTTATGTGTTTACAGCTTCGTTCGCCGTGCGTCGTCGTCGGGCAACGCAGCGCCTGTCCTTTGGACCGCATTGGCATGCTGATGTTGCAAGCAAATGCAGTGCCCGTGACAAGCCGGTTGGGATGATGCGCGGCTCAGACGCTGAAGCGATTGAGCGTATAGGCGCGGTACGCGGCCACGAACGCGTCGAACGAGCCGACTTCGTCGCGTTCGAGTTGCGCTTGCTCCGCGAGCGATTCCCGCGCAAGCGCTTCGAAGCCGGCCGTGGTCACGGCGTCGAGCGGACGCGCGAGGAAATGCGCCGCGTGGCGCTCGCTTTGGGCGAGTGCGAATTGCAGGAAGGACTGCTTGCTATCGCGCATGGTTTGCAGCACGCGCGCCGACGAGGTGAGCGAGGGATCGGCAAGCTTCGCGCGTTGGGTCGCGAGCGAGCGCGCATGCGCGTCGCCGCCGTGCGCCGCGTCGAGCACGGCCGCCGCCTGGCCGATCTTCTCGAACAGCGCTTCGGCCCACGCCTGCATCGGCACCTCCTTGCCCTCGCGCTTGAGCATGAGGCCGGGGCGGCGCCCTTCTTTCGTCACCAGCGCGAAGTTCTCGTTCGATTCGGCGTAGGCGTCGGCGGGAAGGAAAGGGCTGTCGTCGAGCGCGCACGCTAGCAGATACGCGTCGAGAAAACGCGCCGTTTCGAGCGAGATGCCCGTGGGCTCGAACGGGTCGATGTCCATGCAGCGCACCTCGACGTACTGCACGCCGCGCGCCGCGAGCGCATGCAGCGGCCGCTCGCCTGGATGCGTGACGCGCTTGGGGCGAATCGTCGAGTAGAACTCGTTCTCGATCTGCAGCACGTTGGTGTTGATCTGCACCCACTCGCCGTCGCGATGCGTGCCGATTGCCTCATACGGCGGATAAGGCTGGCTCACGGCCTGCGCAAGCGCGTCGAGATAGCCGGCCAGCGTGTCATAGTCGGCGCGCAGTGCGGATTGGCCCGTCGTGTTCGAGTAGCCGAGATCGCTCATGCGCAGGCTCGTCGCGTACGGCAGATAGAGCGTGTCGGCGTCGAACGCTTCGAGCTTGTGCTCGCGGCCGCGCAGGAAGCGCGCGTCGAGCGCGGGCGAGGCGCCGAACAGGTACATCAGCAGCCAGCTCGTGCGGCGGAAATTGCGAATGAGCGCGAGGTAGCGCTCCGACTGGTACTCGGTGAGCGAGGCCGTGGACTGATGATGCGCATGTAGCGTGCGCCACACGTCTTCGCTCAGCGAGTAGTTGTAGTGGATGCCGGCAATGCACTGCATGGTGCGCCCGTAGCGCAGCGCGAGCCCCATGCGGTAGACGTACTTGAGGCGGCCGATGTTCGAGCTGCCGTAGCGCGCGATGGGAATGCCGTCGTCGGTGTCGGGCAGGATGCCCGGCATCGATTCGTTCCAGAGCAGCTCGCCGTCGCGCGCGAGGACCGCATGGACGTAGCGATGCAGTTGGTCGAGCTTGTCGAGCGTGATCGACGCATCGGGCTCGGCGGGCGTGATGATCTCGATCAGCGCTTCCGAATAGTCGGTCGTGAGCGACGGATGCGTGAGCGCCGAACCGAGCGCCGCCGCGTGCGGCGTCATGGCGAGACGGCCGTCGCGCGTGACGCGCAGGCTCTCCTTCTCGATGCCGCGCAGACCGCGCGTGAGCGCGCCGCGATGTGGCCCGTCGCCCAGCACGGAAAGGCGCTGCGCGAGAACGTCGTTCGTGCGTGTAGAGGTCGTGTCTGACATTGAGGCAAGTCGGGCTCGGGCCGGCGGCGTTGGGCTGCAAACGCTCGCCGGTCGGGATTCTTTTCGGTAGCGGGGACTTTAACATCTCGCCGAAAGACCTGCTTGGGCCGGGTTCTGGCCTGGCTCGGGCCGCATTTCACCCCGGCGCGCGATCGCTTGGAGCAGCGGCGATGGCCGCTCGTCACGCCCTCTTCGCGCGCGCTGCCCTACCCGCCGCGCGCCGCTGTGGCGCGATCGGCGATTTCGTTCCACAGATGCATGGCCGCGTAGGCGCGCCAGGGGCGCCAGGTGTCGGTGCGCGCGCGCTGTTGCGTCGCGCGCGCGAGCGCCGGGTCGCGCGCCGTGACGGCCTGCATGAGCACGAGGTCCGTGGCAGGCCACGCGTTCGCGTCGCGCCAGGCGCGCATCGCGACATATTCGACAGTCCACGGGCCGATGCCCGGCAACGCGAGCAGCGCGGCGCGCATCGCGTCCAGGTCGGCGGGCGCTGGCGCGATCTCGTCGATTTGTCCGCTTTGACGCTTGGCGTGCGGCTTGGGTTGTTTCGTGTGTGGCCAGGCGCGCTCGACGATCACCGCACCGCTCGCCACCGCCTGCGCAAAGCCCTGCAATGCGGCGACGCGCTTGCCGGGCATGCCGATGCCCGCGAGGTCGGCGGCGGCGAGCGCGGCGGGCGTGGGAAAGCGCCATGCGGTGCGCGCGTGCGCGTGGCCGTCGATGCGCTTGCCCACGCGCTCGACCAGGCGCCCGACGATGGTCGTCGCGGCCTTCACGCTGACCTGCTGGCCGACGATCGCGCGCACGACGAGCTCGAAGCCCGACCACGCGCCGGGCACGCGCAGCCCGGGCGCGGCGGCGACGAGCGGCGCGAGCCACGGGTCGGTGCGCAAGTGCGCGCCGATCGTGGCGGGATCGGCTTGCAGGTCGAACATGCGCGAGAGCGGCGCGGCAAGCGACGCTGCGTGCGCGCTCACGGGGCCGTCGATCTGCACGACGAGGCAATGCTTGCGCGCATGACGGCGCACGGCGAGGGTGCCGCTCGCCCCGTTGAAGTCAATCGCGCGCAGCCACGCGTTCTCTTCAACGGCCTCGACGCCCGGGGTTGCCCGGCCGCTGAAGAAGCGCAGCACGCGCGGCCAGTCGTAGGGCGCGCGAAACGGTAGTTCGAGCGTGGCGCTCTGCGTCTGCAACCCGGTTCGTGCTTCGGATTGCGGGGCAATGGCGTTCAACGGGCAGTCCCCGGCGGGTTGGCTCGCTTCGCCGTCGAATGGGCGTCCTTCACGTCTCGCGCGTCTACCGGGCGCATTGTGCCCTTCGCATCCTGCTGGTCGCGCGATGCGCCCTCTTTCACCGGCGTCGCGCCAGCGCGGAGCCTGCCGCCCGCGCGTGCCTCGGCGTCGATGAGCGCCGCCTTGCGCTCGAGCCCCCATCGGTAGCCGGCGAGCGACCCACCCTTTTGCACCACGCGATGGCACGGAATCGCCAGCGCCACGGGGTTCGACGCGCACGCGCTCGCCACGGCCCGCACCGCGCGCGGCGTGCCGAGCGTTTCGGCGATCTGCGTGTAGCTGCGCGTTTCGCCGTAGGGAATGCGCTGGAGCGCTTCCCAGACGCGCTGCTGGAATGCCGTGGCGGCAATATCGAGCGGGAGATCGAAGCGCTCACGGCGACCATGCAGATAGGCATCGATCTGTGCGGCGAACGGCGCGACCGCCGGCTTATCCTCGATGCATTGCGCGTTTGCGAAATCCTCGGTGAGCGCGGCAGTGAGCGTCGCGGCGTCGTCGCCGAACGCGATGCGGCAGATGCCCTTGTCCGTCGCCGCGATCAGCACGTGGCCGATCGGCGTGGGCGTCACGGCGTAGCGGATCGTCAGCCCCGCGCCCTTGCGTCGATACGCGGAAGGCGCCATGCCCAGTTCGCCCGGCACGCTGTCATAGAGGCGCGACGACGATCCGTAGCCGGCGTCGGCACTGGCGCGGGTGACGTCGGCGCCCTCGCCCAGCGCGTCGCGCAGCACGGCCCCGCGTCGCGCCGCCTGGTACTGGCGCGGCGACACACCCAGCACGCGCTTGAAGAGCCGCTGGAGATGAAACGGGCTGAGGTGCACGGCGTCGCCCAGTTGCGCGAGCGTGAGACGCTGCGGCGGATCGGCGTCGAGCGCCGCGCAGGCGCGTCGTACGATCTCCAGCTCGCGCGGCAGGCCGCCCGGGCGGCAGCGCTTGCATTCGCGATAGCCGGCGGCGCGCGCGGCGTCGACATCGGCGAAGAATTCGACGTTCTCGCGCCGCGGCAGCCGCGACACGCACGACGGACGGCAAAACACACCGGTCGTGCGCACGCCGTAGAAGAATGCGCCGTCGGCGCGGGCGTCGCGCGTGGTGACGGCTTGCCACCGGTCGGCTTCGCTCATCCACGCTGCGTCTGGCGTTGCGCGGTTCATCACGGGTTTCAGGTCATGGACGGCGCTCATGTCACGGCTCCTCGAAGTGCCTGTCTGTATGTGTTCACTCTAACGTCGCGCACGGACGGCGTCGCGCCGGATCTTGCGCTGCCATTGCGGTCGATGCGAGCGGCCAATTCGGCGCGGCTCGCCCATTCATATGACCCTTTCTAATCATTCGGTGAATCCCTGGTGGCGCTTTGCGCGTTCCCGTGCGGCAAAATGGCAACTTTCCGGGTTTTCCCTTAAAAAGTTGTTGCGTCGCGTCAGGCGGCTGTGTATAGTGGTTCCTGTCTCCTCCATGTCTCCTCCTGATATGGATTAAGCCCGCTCACAGCAGCGGGCTTTTTTTCGTCCGGCGTTCCTGCAAACGCTTCGCGCCCCTCCTTGCGGGAATTTTTCGCCCGATTCTTCTGTTCCGCCGCGTTCCATCTCGTTGGCGCGTTCTGCGCAGCCAGGCGTGCGCGGGTTCATCATGGGGGATCCTGGACGACCTGGAGGACCCCATGCGCATTCAGATTCGCGAGATCGATCATGTCGTTATCCGGGCAGCCGATATGGCTGCGATGGCGCGCTTTTACTGTGAAGTGCTCGGCTGCGAGCCGGAGCGCGAGCAGCACGACCTGGGGCTCGTGCAGTTGCGCGCGGGCCGTTCGCTGATCGATCTGGTGATGATCGGCGGCCCGCTGGACCGGGGCGCGGGCGCTCCGCCCGCGGGCGCCGGCGGCAACATGGATCATCTCTGTCTGCGCGTCGAACCATTCGATGCGCAAGGACTCAGCGCGCATCTGACGCAGCATGGGGCGCGTCCCGGCAACGTCGTCGAGCGCTATGGGGCGGAGGGACTGGGGCCGTCGCTGTATCTGTTCGACCCGGAAGGCAATATGGTGGAGCTGAAGGGTCCGCCGCGCGCGTGACTGCGGGCGGCTCGAATGGCCGCGCATGCGCTGCGAGCGCCGGACTGGCCGCTAGACGTTTTCGGGCGCCTTGAACACGCTCCATTCGACGGCAACCGGCTCCGCGCTCGTGTTCCCGATCCACGCTGCGCCGTCCTGAACCGTGCACTGCAGGCGCATGGTGCGCTCGGCCAGTCCGCCGAGCGATTCGGCAACGCCCTCGCCCAGCGACCAGACCGTGACGTTGCGCAGGCGCTCGACCTTGCTGCGCACGCCTTGCCACCAGATGTCGGAGGTGCGCCCGCCATAGGGGATCACGATGACCTCGCCGGCGCGGCCGCTCGCCTTGGCGATGCGGCGCTCGTCGGGTTGCCCGACTTCGATCCATGTTTCGATCGCGCCCGTATAGTCCTTGCGCCAGAGATCGGGCTCGTCCGTGTCGGAAAGGCCCTTGCAGAACTCGAGCCGCTCGCCCGCGAACAGCGCGAATGCGGCAATGCGGACCATCATGCGGTCGTCGGTCTCGGACGGATGGCGCGCGATCGTGAGCCCATGGTCGGCGTAATAGTGCCGGTCCATGTCCGCGATCTGCAGTTCTGCCTTGTAGATGGTCGATTTGAGTGCCATACCGGATTCCGGGCGCGCGAAAGCCGCACATGATAGCGAAGTTTTGAGCAAGCAACGTGCCCGTTCGACGGGCGCGCTGACGTGCCGCGCCGTGATGACGGCGTGCGCGGGGCGCAATGCGGATGGTCTGACGGGAAAGTGACGTTGGTTTGACAGCGGCGCAAGGCCTTGCCGCTCATCTCAGCGCGCGCGCTGCTCCTGCGCCCAGCAAGGCGGCAACGGCCCCAGCGCCTCGGGGGCCGTTGCGCGGCGGATCGGAAATGAGCCGGAGACGCACCCGTGGGGGCCGACGTCCGGTTGTGGTGGAGATCGCGCTACTGCTTGATGGATCGGTCCGTGGTCCAGAGACCTTGCTCGTCGGCGTTCGCCGCGTTGACGAATTCGACGTCATGGCCCACCACCTGGACCACACGGAAGGACTGATTGTCGGGTGTGGACAGACACTGGAATCCGCTGAAGTATTCCTGCATCTGCTGGCGCTCGCCGGCCTGTTCGTGAAGCGCGACGGCGTCGAGCTTGTCCTTCGAGAGGCATCCGTAGGATCCGGGCTTGAACTGCACCGTCTGCTGCGGCTTGACTACGACTTCCTGAGCTTGAACCGCAACGGCGCAAGCGAGGCTAGCCGCCACGACGACCATACCGGATAGCGTCTTCATGATTGTCTCCTGCGGATTTGCCCGCTTTAGCTATGTGTTTAACGCTCATGGCGGAGTCGCGATTTTAAAAATAGAAAAGCGGCGAAAGACTGCAAGCCCGACTTGTGTGCACTCGCAACAGCGATTTTCTCCCGCCGTGCGGCACCCCATCTTTGTAGTACTGCCGCGACTCGTGCTGCCGTGTTTCCGGACCAGTGGGAAGCTTGATTAAATCGCCGGGTGCCTTGATGAATAAGGCCGGGACGGTTATAGCCGGGATTGGGCAATGGGGCTTGTGGCGATTCAAGCGGTTCAAGTGAGGCTCGGGCAGCGAATGTCGCAGCGCACCTAAAGTCGTAGGCGCCCCGCGGGAACTGCGTCGAATGCATGGAGTGGTCGCAGAATAAAAACGATGCCAGCCGATCCGTCGCATCAGCGCAAGATCCACCACCGCGACTCGCTTGCGCACCGTTGAGGTTCATGGATAAATCGGGCTTCCCACAGGAGGAACCATGACTTTCGCTCACTGGCTGCCATTTGCGATCGCATCTGCGATTCTCGTTGCCATTCCTGGCCCGACCGTGCTGCTCGTCGTGTCGTATGCGCTTGGCCACGGCCGCCGCTATGCGCTCGCGACCACGGCCGGGGTCGCGCTCGGCGATTTCACGGCGATGACCGCGTCGATGCTCGGCCTCGGCGTGGTCCTGGCGGCCTCCGCCGGGCTGTTCTCGGTGCTCAAATGGATGGGTGCGGCGTATCTGGTCTATCTCGGTTTCAAACTCTGGCGCGCACCCGTTGGCGAAGCCGACACGCCGGACACCTCCGAGACGCGGACCGGCCGCATCTTCGCGCACGCGTACGCGGTCACTGCGCTGAACCCGAAGAGCATCATTTTCTTCGTCGCGTTCGTACCGCAGTTCATCGATCCTCACATGGCCGTGCTGCCGCAGATCGTCGTATTCGAAGCCACCTTTCTCGTGCTCGCGACACTCAACGCATTCGGCTATGCGATGCTGGCCGCGGCGGCACGCAAGTTCGTACGTAGCCCGCGTGTGCAACGCGCGGTGAATCGCACGGGCGGCACGCTGCTCGTTGCCGCAGGACTCTTTGCCGCCGCGTGGAGAAAGTCGGCAACATAAACCTGCGCTCAGCACGCTTCGCGCGGGCGGGCCGCTGACGAGCCCGCGTGACCACTCGCATGCTTCACTTGTTGTCCCCCGGCTTTCCAGGACTTATCCCTGCTCTACTGCCGACTTGTTAACCGGCTATTCACATCCGCCTTGCCGGCGTCGAAGATCCCATGTCCGGATGCCGGGCACTGCTATTGCGCGCGTCCAGAACGAGGCGTCGCATCGCGCAGTGATGGTTGGCGAACATTGCTTTCGAGCTTCCGTGCACGCACAATGCACAAACTGTCGCGTCCCGGCTACAATGCAAGTGCAAACCGCTTGACAACCAGGAGGTTATCGTGATCGAACACGTAATACTGGGCGCGTTTCTGGTCATCCCCCTCGTTATTGTCGTCTTCCTGTTCTCGGACGAAATCCTCGAGGAGCACAGACAGCGCGTAGAAGCGGGAGACGGACACCATATGGACTGGCGTCATCCGCTGCGCAGCTTCCTGCATCACTGAGCGGCCCGCACATCGCGCGAAGGACCGCGTCGAGAGGCAAGGAATGAACTCGTGGTTTTCGAGTTCTCCTCGATGTCGTTTTTCGTGCTGATGGTGTTCTCCATCGCGCTCACTCTTCTCTACCCGCCTGCCGGGCGGCGCGGCAGCACGCCGCGCACACCGGGCGCAGACACGCACGCTAACGGCCTTGCGCTCACTGAGCGCGCCGATCCGCGCCGCGTATCCCAGCGTAATTCGTCGTTACCACTTGCAGCACCTGTTTCCGGCAGTCGGGCGGAGAATCGCTCGCATGTTTTCGAAGGTTCTCAGGGAGAACGACATGCGAAAGATGGCGGCCGTTTTGGTGCTGGCGGGCTGTGCCGTGGCGGCCGGTCCCGCGAGCGCGCACGATCATGGCGGTGACGTGGTGGGCGCGCTGGTTGGAGGCGCGCTGATCGGCGCCGCGGTGGGCGCCATACTGAATAGCGGCCCGGCGGTCGCTTACCCGGCACCGCCGGCCTATGTGCAGCCCGCGCCTGTGTATGCCGCCGCGCCGGCCAGCGGGGCGTGCTACGACCCATATTCCGGCCGCTACGTGGCCTGCGCGCCGGTACACCCCGCGCCGCCGCAGTACGACGACGGGTATGCGCAGCCCGGCTACGGTCCGCAGCCGGTTTATGCGCAGCCGGGAAGCGGCTGGTAATCGACACAACGACGTGACGCACGGGGCTGACCAGCGGTGTGCAGAATCGCATGCGATTCTGCGCAGCAAGGCCCAGGTCGGTCGCGTCAGCCTTGTCCGCCTAGCCCGTCTGCTCGACGGGCGTCACTTGCAGGTCGAGTCTCCGGGTCAACCGGATCACCCCTATTTCCACTGCGCGATCAATACGTGAAACGTCGAAGAGACGCTGGAGCGCGTCGATGCCATCCACCGGCAAGCCGTCGACCGTCACGATCGTATCGTCCACCCGCAGGCCGCCGCGCGCGGCAGGACTGCCCTTCACGATCTCCATCACCCGCACGCCGGTTGCCGCGCCCAGCTCGAAATAGCGCTGCACCTTGCGCGCGATCGGGACCGTGGTTCCGGCTATGCCGATATAGGCCCGCCGCACCCGGCCGTGCGCGAACAGTTGCGTGATGACCCACTTCGCGGTGTCGATGGCGGTGGCGAAGCAGATGGCCTGCGCGCCGGGAATGATCGCCGTGTTCACGCCGATCACCTGGCCCGCCGAATTGATGAGCGGCCCGCCGGAGTTGCCCGGATTGAGCGCGGCATCGGTCTGGATGACGTCGTAGATCATGCGTCCGGACTCCGAGCGCAGCGATCGTCCGAGCGCCGACACCACGCCGGTCGTCACCGTCTGCGCGAGGCCGAGTGGACTGCCTACGGCAATCGCGATCTGACCGACGCGCAGGCCCGCCGAGTCGCCCAGCTGCGCGTGCGGCAGCGCCTCGGCGGCGCCGATGCGCAGCACGGCGAGATCCGTGCTCGGATCGTCTCCGACCAGATCGGCCATTTGGGTCGAGCCGTCCGCGAGCGTCACGCGCAGCATGCTCGCGCCGTGCACGACGTGGCTGTTGGTCAGGAGATAGCCGTCGGGCGTGAACAGAAAGCCAGAGCCGCTGCCGCCACGCGCCGCGGCCTGGCCCGACGCGCGACGCTCCACGGCAATGTGTGCCACGGCCGGCTGCACACGCTCCAGTGCGCCGATCACGGTGCGGGAATAGGCGTCGAGGAGCGCGTCGTCGCCGATGCCTGGACGCTGTCCCGCGCCGTCGAACGGGACGCCGCGAGCCAGGTCGTCGATGAAGGTAGGTCGTCTGCCCACGATCCGAATCTCCAGAAAAGTGGGCCTTACATGCAGGGGACGCGAGATGTTTTCAAGAGGACGCGCGTCTTGAAGCCGCCAGAAAAAAGCCCGCTCGCGCGGGCTAATCCATGCTCGGGTGACATGGCGAGGTAAATCGGGAAGATGGGCGGCGTGCAGCACCACGTGCCAACGGATAATCAGGGCGGAATGGCGCGTGAGGTGCAGGATTTCGTCGCCGATGAATTTCATGGTCGCCCCGTGCGTTGGTGCAACGGCTTTGCGAAGCATGTCCCGCCACTTTAGTGTGGCCGCATCGCGTGCGCAGCTATCACATCGGATAGGTCGAGCGCGAATCCCTCGAGGGGCTCGTTATGGTCCCCTTAATGTCGCCAGCCGTGTCCGTAGTAACCGCCGCCCACGCCCACCCCGATAGCCACCGACGGAGCGGCGTAGTAGCCCGGCGCGTAGCCGTACGCAGGCGCCGGAGCGTAGGCGTACGGAGGCGCCACGATGCAGCCCGTGAGGCCGGCCGACATGGCAACCAACGCAATCGCGCAGAAGAGTGTTTTCATCGTCGTTCTCCTATGCCCGAGATTGTCGGCGAGCGGCGACGCGGCAACGGTTTGAAAACGCTACGATGTGTGTCCGCAAATTACAGCGGTGTGTGTGGCCTTTGCTCATCCCTTGATCGGGGAACGGCCGTGGGAACTCGCAAAGAAGGCTGAACTGGGCCGAAGCGATCGTCATCCCGCACGACCGGTAAATGAATCGCACTACGAACTAAATGGTGATGCAGATAGCCCGTAGTGTGCGAAGGTGCGGCCTGGCAGGTGCTGCTCTGTGGAGCGTCGCCACCTACGTTGACGACCACCGGAAAAAGCGCTCGGGCCAAAAGGCCCGAGCGAAGCCGTCGAGTCAACGACGGCGGAGGTATACGCTTAGGTATGCCAGGCGCCTGCCGGGGATTCCGGCAAGCATTTCTGTGATGCCGCCGTGTTACGGATGGTTATACATCGCGTTCCAGTCGGCCTTGGACACCGCCGGGCGGCCGGCATCCGAGTTGCCCGCCGCTACGCCACCGTAGCCGCTCGTTGCGCCGTTGGCGGCCGCCACCTTGGCTTCTGCTGCGAGAAGATCGTCGGGGTAGTGCGGATCGGAACCTGCGCCCGGACGCCAGCCTGCCTTTTCGAGCTGCACGAGCTCGGCGCGCACCTGGGCGCGGGTGACGGGCGCATTCGATTGCGCGAACGATGCGACGGGCACGACGAGTGCAACGGCAACGGCTACGGTCTGGATCAGGGTCTTCATGGTCACTACCTCCTTGGGCTTTTGATTCGGTGCGACAACGTGTCTGCATCCGATGACCCAAAGTCTAGGAGGATCGAGGCCAAGGGTTAACCCTCATCCCTCGAAAGCATTGTTCCAGGCGGCAGAAGAATGGCTGCGCGGTGCGGACCGCGGGTTACTTCCCGATACAAAACCGGCTGAAAATCACGCCCAGCAGGTCGTCGGAAGTGAATTCGCCCGTGATCGAATTCAGCGACTCCTGGGCGAGGCGCAACTCCTCGGCGAACAGATCGAGCGATTGCGAATCCTGGTCGGCGTGCGCCGCCGCCTGCTCGAGATGCTCGCGCGCGGCGCGCAGCGCGATGAGATGCCGCTCGCGTGCGAGATAGACGCTCTGCGCGTCCGCCTGCCAGCCCGCGATGCGCAGCAGCTCGGCGCGCAACAGCCCCACACCGTCGCCCTGTTTCGCGGACAGACGCAGCTCGCAGACCTCGCTGCCGTCCGCGGCGACACGCTTCGTCACTTCGGGCGCCACGCCGGTCAGGTCGGTCTTGTTGAGCACGCGCACGACCGGCACGCCGGCCGGAAAGCGCGCGGCGATCACATCGTCTTCGCCGTTCATGCCCGTGCGCGCATCGAGCAGATGCAGCACTACATCGGCGCGGCCGATCTCGTTCCACGTGCGCTCGATGCCGATCTTCTCGACTTCGTCTTCGGTATCGCGCAGACCCGCCGTGTCGATCACATGCAGCGGAATGCCTTCGATCTGGATGGTCTGGGAGATCTTGTCGCGCGTCGTGCCGGCCACGGGCGTCACGATCGCGAGCTCCGCGCCTGCCAGTGCATTGAGCAACGACGACTTGCCCACGTTGGGCTGCCCCGCGAGGACGACCGAGAGTCCTTCGCGCAGCAGCGCGCCCTGGCGCGCCTCGGAGAGCACATGGTCGAGCTGCTCGCGAATGCGCGCGAGCTTTCCTCGTGCGTCAGCGGCTTCGAGGAAGTCGATCTCTTCCTCGGGGAAATCGAGCGTGGCTTCCACGAGCATGCGCAGCGTGACGACGTCGTCGACGAGTGCGTGGATGTCGCGCGAAAACGCGCCGTCCAGCGAACGGCCGGCCGAGCGCGCCGCCGCTTCGGTGCTCGCCTCGATCAGGTCGGCTACGGCCTCGGCCTGGGCGAGGTCGAGCTTGTCGTTGAGGAACGCGCGCCGCGTGAACTCGCCCGGTTCGGCGAGGCGCAGGCCGAACGCTCGGCCCGCATCGATGCAACGCTGCAGCACGAGCTGCAGCACGATCGGGCCGCCGTGGCCTTGCAGCTCGAGCACGTGCTCGCCGGTGTACGAGTGCGGAGCCGGGAAGGACAACGCGATGCCGCGGTCGAGCACCGTACCGGCGCCGTCGAGGAAGGGCACATAGCTCGCATGGCGCGCGACGAGCGTCTGGCCGGTGATGGCCTGCATCAGCGCTTCGATGGCCGCCGCGCCAGCACGGCCTGCCGAGACACGCACGACGCCGATCCCGCCGCGACCTGGCGCAGTGGCGATGGCGACGATGGGATCGGAATCGGTGGCGAGCATGGTGGGCGTGGACCGTAGAGCAGGGCAGAAGTAAGCGTTCGCGGCGACCGCGAAGGCGGTCTCGGAACGCGGCATTGTAACGTAGCAGGCCTGACGTTCTAGGGCCGGGGAGCCCGCTAAGAACATTCGCAATTTATCTCAAATTAGCTAAGATTGATCTTGGTTTCATCCTTCCAATTTGCGACAAAAAGAGTAATCGCTGTGGCCAAACGTCTTATGGACAAAGGCGTCAACCGGGGACCCGATCGAAGTCATAGTCCGCTCGGATGCAGGCGATTATTCTCTTAATTACGCTAAATATAGCCTAACCAGTTGTCTTCTTCGTCGATTTCGGGCTGCACAATCTGGTCCATGCCGACATCCGAAGAAAAAACCGCTTTTTCCGAACGTCTGAAGTTCGCGATGAAGCGCGCGCCCGAAAAACTGCGTGGCAGCACCGATCTGGCCAACCGGTTCAACCTGCGCCATCACGGCGAGCATCCGGTGTCGCCGCAAACCGCTCACAAGTGGCTGAGCGGCCGCACGATTCCGACGCACGACAAACTGGAAACGCTCGCGAATTGGTTCGACGTCGACCTTCACTGGCTCCATTACGGTCCGCCGGGCAGCGCGGGCTCGGGAGTGCCGCGACCCCGCAAGCCCGACGACAAATACCCGCTTTCCGAGGAAACGCTCGAGCTGGCCTCGAAGATCGAGTTGCTCAGCGCTCATCACCGCTATCTCGTGCAGGAGCTGGTTGCCCAATTCTACGGCGACGCGGACAAGGACTGACCCGCCCGCACGAACGCCGCGCTTTGCGCGATCACGGAAACGGTGCTCCAGCAAGGCAAAAAGCCGTCCGGTTCTTACCGGACGGCTTTTTTTTCGAGGTTCAGGTAGCGGCTTCGCGCCGCCATCCCGATCAGGCTGCCTTCGTCGTCTTGCCTTTGCCCATCATGCGCGTGATGTAGTACTGCTGCGCGATCGAGAGCACGTTGTTCACGACGTAATACAGCACGAGACCGGCCGGGAAGAAGAAGAACATGACCGAGAACGCGATCGGCATGAACATCATCATCTTCGCCTGAACGGGGTCCGGCGGCGTCGGGTTCAGCTTCGTCTGCACGAACATCGAGACGGCCATCAGCACCGGCAGGATGAAGAACGGGTCCTGCTGCGAGAGGTCGTGGATCCAGAGAATCCACGGCGCGCCGCGCATTTCCACCGACGAGAGCAGCACCCAGTACAGCGAGATGAACACCGGAATCTGGATGACCACCGGCAGACAGCCGCCGAACGGATTCACCTTCTCGGTCTTGTAGAGCTCCATGAGCGCCGCGTTCATTTTTTGCGGGTCGCTCTTGAAGCGCTCGCGCAGCGCCTGCATGCGCGGCGTGATTTCCTTCATGCGCGCCATCGACTTGTAGCTGGCGGCGGAAAGCGGGAAGAACACGGCCTTGATGAGCAGCGTGAGCAGCACGATCGACCAGCCCCAGTTGCCCACGTAGCCGTGGATCTTCTCGAGCAGCCAGAAGAGCGGCTTGGCGATGATCGTCACCCAGCCGTAGTCCTTCACGAGCTCCAGACCCGGCGCAATGCCTTCGAGCATGCGCTCTTCCTGCGGACCGGCGAAGAGGCGCGCCTGCACGGTTTGCGTCGCCCCCGGCGCGATCGTGCCGAGCGGCTGCTTCATGCCCACGCGGTACAGTGAGTTGTCGAACTTCTCGACGTAGATGCTGCGTTTCGCGCCTTGCTGCGGGATCCACGCGGTGGCGAAGTAGTGCTGCACCATCGCGATCCAGCCGTTGTCGGACTGGGTCACGAAGTCGGCCTTGTTCTTGTCGATGTCACCGAACGTGATCTTCTGGAAATGATGCTCGTTCGAATACACGGCCGGGCCGATGAAGGTGTGCGAGAAGCGCGGCGTTTCTACCGGCTCGCTGTCGCGCACGATTTCCATGTAGAGCGTGGGCGAGACCGGCGCGCCGCTGACGTTCTGCACCTTCCAGTCGACGCCGATCACGTAGCTGCCGCGCGTGAACGTGTAGGTCTTGGTGACCTTCACGCCGCCTTTCTCGGGCGACTGCAGCGCGACCTGGAAGGAGTTGGCGTCGCCGGTCAGCTCGCGCGGACCTTCGAGCGCGGTGAACACGTCGTTGTGATTCGGGAAGTCGCCGCCGAGCAGACCCGTACGCGCGAGGTACGTGTGGTCGTTCGTGTGGTCGAACAGCGTGATGTACTGGTCGGGGCCCTTGCCGTCGGCGCTTTCCTTCACGAGCGAAAGCTTCACGAGCGTGCCGCCGCGCGTGTCGATCACGCCGTCGTAGACGTCGGTGCGGAAATGCACGAGTTGCGCCGCGGCGGCGGCGGGCTGGGCGGTGTTCGTCGGCGCCTGGCCTGCGGGCGTGGCCGCCGGCAGGTCGGACGCGCCGTTGGCGGCGCTAGCGGGCGCGGGGCCGCTGGTGGCGGTTTGCGTCTGCGTTTGCGTCGCGTTCGGGAAGAACATCGACTGGCGTCCGTGGTCGCGCTGCCAGTTGTCGTACAGCATGACCGCTGACATGAAGAAAATGACCCATAGGACGGTGCGTTTGATATCCATGCGTTGTCTCAGTGTCGATGCAATGGCGCGTCAGCGCTTTTTCGGAGAGGCGGGTGGGACGAGATCGACGCCGCCCGCCGAAAACGGATGGCAGCGGCACAGCCGCCGTGCGGCGAGGTAAGTCCCGCGCGCGGCGCCATGATACTGGATTGCCTCGCGCGCGTAATCCGAACAGGAAGGATAAAAACGGCAGCGGTTGCCGAGGAGGGGACTCACGGCAAGCTTGTAGAAACGCAGCAGTGCGATCAGTACCGTTTGCATGGCGTTGCGGCCCGACTGCGCCGCGCTCGATGACGAACCACGTGCCGCTTGCGCGGGGTCTACTTCGGAAATGCCGGACTCGCGCGCCCCGCTCATGACGAGCGGGAATTGCCGTGGGCCGGCGGCAAATCGTTACCGGCCTGGTCACGGGCCGGTTCTGCTGGTTCTGCCGGTTCTGCAAGTGGTGCCGCGACCTGCGTCGTGCAAGGGGTGCGCGCGGATGTCGCAGGCGTGGCAGGCAACGCGGCCGCACGCCGCGTGACTTCGCGCGCGGCCTTTTCCAGCAAGGTCTCGATCTCGCCGCGGCACAACGCTTTGAGCCCCGGCGAAGACGCGCAGGGCAGTGCCTTGCGGTCGAATTTCGTATGCAGGCGCAACAGCAGGTCGAAGCCTTCGAACTGCGCGCGACGCACGCGAAACGCCTCGCGCGCGATACGGCGCACCAGATTGCGCGTGACCGCGCGCGGCGCGAACTTCTTGCCGATTACGAGCCCGAGCCGCGCCTCGTTGCCCGTGGGCCGCCCGTACACGACGAAGTGCTCGGTGCGGCGCCAGGGGCGCAAACGAAAAACGGATGAGAACTCATCCGTTTTCAGTAGCCTTGCGGCTTTCGGAAAAGCGGCTTGCGTTCGCGACGGCATGATGCCTTGATCGAATGCCAGGTTTGCCCTGTTCACTGTGTCCGCGACCGGACCGCTACCCGTGATTTCGCTGATAGCGATGCTGCCCGACTTAGACGGCGAGGCGCTTGCGACCCTTCGCACGGCGTGCGTTGATCACTTTGCGGCCACCGGCGGTCTTCATGCGCACGCGGAAACCGTGGGTACGCTTGCGACGGGTAACGGAAGGTTGGAAAGTACGTTTCATGTTGCTCTCACTGTTGAGTTTTGACCGCGGCGAGCATCGCGGAAAAAAGCAATGGCCGGTGGTACTAGGGATTGGTTTTCGCGGAACCCGCTATTTAAGCCGGTTTTTCGTTGGCCGTCAATAGGTTAGGGTATCGAACCGTGTACGACAGTCAGATTGAGGCACCCATTGGCCACGAGCTGACCACCGGTTGGGCACTGGCTGGCCGCTGCACGAGCCGAACGGCCGTGCGTTGATCCGTCCCTGTGGATAACTTCCTGGCGAGGGGATTTCGGCGTTAGAATCTCGCCTATCCTAAGAATCCTGCATGCCGCTCCGGCCAGCCTGCTTGCCGCAAGACCTTTGCCGCACGGGCTTCCGGAGCTATTGCTGTCGCCTCGTCAGGGCCTCGTCGCGCTTGTGCGGCAAGAGCGAAGCGGCGGCAACGCATGCAAACAAAACGACCACAGCAACTCGATGAACGATTTCTGGCAACACTGTTCCGCACTGCTGGAGCGTGAGCTAACGCCCCAGCAGTACGTGACGTGGATTAAACCGTTGGCCCCGGTTGCCTTCGATGCTGCGGCGAACACGCTGCAGATAGCCGCTCCCAACCGCTTCAAGCTCGACTGGGTCAAAAGCCAGTTTTCGGGCCGGATCACCGATCTGGCGCGTGACTTCTGGCAGACCCCCGTCGACGTGCAGTTCGTCCTCGACCCGAAGGCGGGCATGCGCGCGCCTCATGTGGCGCCCGCCGCCGCTCCGCGCGCGCCGCTGGCCGCCGCGCCGGCCGTGGCCGCGGCCGCTCACCAGCCGGCTGCCGTGACCGCCGGCACGGGTCTGGCCGGCATGGTGCAGGCGGCCTCAGTCGCGGCGCACGCCACCGCCGACGATGCCGCCGATCTCGATCTGCCGAGTCTCGACGCCAACGAAGCCGCCGCCGGCCGCCGCACCTGGCGCCCGGGCCAGGGCGCGGCCGCCGCTGCATCGAGCAGCGAAGCCGATCCGACCTACGAGCGCTCGAAGCTCAACCCGGTGCTCACGTTCGACAACTTCGTGACCGGCAAGGCGAATCAGCTTGCGCGCGCGGCGGCCATCCAGGTGGCGGACAATCCGGGCATCTCGTACAACCCGCTGTTTCTGTATGGCGGCGTGGGCCTCGGCAAGACCCACCTGATTCACGCGATCGGCAACCAGCTCCTGCTCGACAAGCCGGGTGCGCGCATCCGCTACATCCACGCGGAGCAGTACGTGTCCGACGTGGTGAAGGCGTACCAGCGCAAGGCGTTCGACGACTTCAAGCGCTACTACCACTCGCTCGACCTGCTGCTGATCGACGATATCCAGTTCTTCTCGGGCAAGTCGCGCACGCAGGAAGAGTTCTTCTACGCGTTCGAGGCGCTGGTCGCCAACAAGGCGCAGGTGATCATCACGAGCGATACCTATCCGAAGGAAATCTCGGGTATCGACGACCGCCTGATCTCGCGCTTCGACTCGGGCCTGACCGTGGCGATCGAGCCGCCCGAACTGGAAATGCGCGTGGCCATCCTGATGCGCAAGGCGCAGTCGGAAGGCGTGAGCCTGAACGAGGATGTGGCGTTCTTCGTCGCCAAGCATCTGCGCTCGAACGTGCGCGAGCTCGAAGGCGCGCTGCGCAAGATCCTCGCTTATTCGAAGTTCCATGGCCGCGAGATCTCGATCGAGCTCACCAAGGAAGCGCTCAAGGACCTGCTGACGGTGCAGAACCGCCAGATTTCGGTCGAGAACATCCAGAAGACGGTGGCCGACTTCTACAGCATCAAGGTCGCCGACATGTATTCGAAGAAGCGCCCGGCCAATATCGCGCGACCGCGCCAGATCGCCATGTATCTGGCCAAGGAGCTGACGCAGAAGAGCCTGCCGGAAATCGGCGAGCTGTTCGGCGGCCGCGACCACACCACGGTGCTGCACGCCGTGCGCAAGATCGCGGACGAGCGCACCAAGGACGCCCAGCTCAACCACGAGCTGCACGTGCTGGAGCAGACGCTGAAGGGTTGATCGCAGGTCATCAGCAGGTGAATGGCCGGGGTAATGGTCGGATCTTCGACCACCCGCCGGCGGGTTAGGCCTGTTTATTTCGCGGATCGCCCCCAATTTAGGGAAGTGGTCCGTTTTCAGGCACAATATGGGTTTAACCGCCCGGCGGTCCGGGGCGGGAACCACGCCGCGGCCTGTTCTGCATCAACCGTCCTGGCGGCGCCGGTGGTCGCATGACATACGTGGGGTCATGTCGGCAAAAACGGCGCCAGGCGGGCGAGCAGACCGTCACATCAACGAAGGAACTCTATGCAACTGGTCAAGACCGAACGCGATAACCTGCTGAGGCCGCTGCAAACGGTGAGCGGCATTGTCGAACGCCGCCACACGTTGCCGATCCTCGCCAATCTGCTGATCACCAAAACCGGTTCCGACGTCTCGTTCCTGTCGACCGACCTCGAGTTGCAGATCACCACGACCGCCGACTTCGGCGTGGGCAATGACCAGGTGGCCACGACGGTCGCGGCGCGCAAGCTGCTCGACATCCTGCGCGCGATGCCCGACGGCCAGGTCACGCTCACGCTCGCCGACAAGCGCCTCACGGTGCAGTCGGGCAAGAGCCGCTTCGCGCTGCAGACGCTCGCCGCGGACGAGTTCCCCACGGTGGCCCAGGCGAAGGACTTCGGCGCGAGCCTCTCGGTGCCGCAGAAGACCTTCCGCCAGTTGCTCGGCATGGTGTACTTCGCCATGGCGCAGCAGGACATCCGCTACTACCTGAACGGCATGCTGCTCGTCGTGGACGGCGACCAGCTCATGGCCGTGGCGACCGACGGCCACCGCCTCGCGTTCTCGTCGATGAAGATCGAAGGCTCGTTCGCGCGCCAGGAAGTCATCATCCCGCGCAAGACCATTCTCGAACTCCAGCGCCTGCTCGAAGACATCGAC
Organism: Paraburkholderia sp. JHI2823; assembly: GCF_038900695.1. Lineage (NCBI taxonomy): Bacteria > Pseudomonadati > Pseudomonadota > Betaproteobacteria > Burkholderiales > Burkholderiaceae > Paraburkholderia > Paraburkholderia sp. JHI2823. The sequence continues at coordinate 113,810 of NZ_JAYMRY010000008.1, forward strand.
GATTCGCTGAAGATCGACATCGGCGCGAGCCAGGTGAAGTTCACGTTCGGCCAGGTCGAACTGGTTTCGAAGCTCGTGGAAGGCAAGTTCCCCGACTTCCAGCGCGTGATTCCGAAGGCGCACAAGAACACCTTCCAGATCGGGCGCGAAGAGCTGCAACGCTCGCTGCAACGCGCGGCGATTCTCACGTCCGACAAGTTCAAGGGCGTGCGCTGCATCATCGAGCCGGGCCAGCTCAAGATCATGTCGACCAACGCCGACCAGGAAGAGGCGCAGGAAGAGCTGGAAATCGCCTACCAGGGCGACACCATCGACATCGGGTTCAACGTCACGTATCTGCTCGACGTCCTCGCGAACCTGAAGGTCGACAACCTGGAAGTGAGCCTCGGCGACGCCAGCTCAAGCGCACTCATCACGATTCCCGAGAACGAGGAATTCAAGTACGTGGTGATGCCAATGCGCATCTAGAAAGCGCGACAGAAGAAGAACACCAGGGGGCGCTGCGCCCCTTTGGCGTTTTTATGGCTTTTTGAAAGAGTCTCGAGCAGCAACACAGGCAGTACGCAGAACCGGAAAATTCCATGACTGATACGAACAACTCGCAACCCGACAACAGCAGCTATGGCGCCTCGTCGATCCAGATCCTCGAAGGACTGGAGGCGGTGCGCAAGCGGCCCGGGATGTACATCGGCGACACGTCGGACGGCACCGGTCTGCACCACCTCGTCTTCGAAGTGCTGGACAACTCGATCGACGAAGCCCTCGCCGGCTATTGCAACGACATCCACGTGGTGATTCACGCGGACAACTCCATCTCGATCACCGACAACGGCCGCGGCATTCCCACGGACGTGAAGATGGACGACAAGCACGACCCGAAGCGCAGCGCCGCCGAAATCGTGATGACCGAGCTGCACGCGGGCGGCAAGTTCGACCAGAACAGCTACAAGGTCTCGGGCGGCCTGCATGGCGTGGGTGTATCGTGCGTGAACGCGCTTTCGAGCTTTCTGCGTCTCACCGTGCGCCGCAACGGCAAGAAGTACTTCATGGAATTCCACCGTGGCGTGCCGCAGAACCGCGTGCTCGAAGAGCGCGACGGCCACACGGTCTCGCCCATGCAACTGCTCGGCGACACCGAAAACCGCGGCACCGAAGTGCACTTCATGGCCGATGAAACGATCTTCGGCAGCGTGGAGTATCACTACGACATTCTCGCCAAGCGTATTCGCGAACTCTCCTTCCTCAACAACGGCGTGCGCATTCGCCTCACCGACCAGCGCACCGGCAAGGAAGACGACTTCGCGTTCGCGGGCGGCGTGAAGGGCTTTGTCGAGTACATCAACAAGCAGAAGCAGGTGCTGCACCCGAACATCTTCTACGTGCAGAGCGAGAAGGACGGCGTGGGCGTCGAAGTGGCGATGCAGTGGAACGACAGCTACAACGAGAGCGTGCTCTGCTTCACGAACAACATTCCGCAGCGCGACGGCGGCACGCACCTCACGGGCCTGCGCGCGGCGATGACGCGCGTGATCAACAAGTACATCGCCGACAACGAGATCGCGAAGAAGGCCAAGGTCGAAACCTCGGGCGACGACATGCGCGAAGGTCTTTCGTGCGTGCTCTCCGTGAAGGTGCCGGAGCCGAAGTTCAGCTCGCAGACCAAGGACAAGCTGGTTTCGTCGGAAGTGCGTGCGCCCGTGGAAGAAGTGGTGGCGAAGGCGCTCGAAGAATTCCTGCTGGAAACGCCGAACGACGCCAAGACCATCTGCGGCAAGATCGTCGACGCCGCGCGTGCGCGTGACGCCGCGCGCAAGGCGCGCGAGATGACGCGCCGCAAGGGCGTGCTCGACGGCGTGGGCCTGCCGGGCAAGCTCGCGGACTGCCAGGAGAAGGATCCGGCGAAGTCGGAAGTCTATATCGTCGAGGGCGACTCGGCAGGCGGCTCGGCCAAGCAGGGCCGCGACCGCAAGTTCCAGGCAATCCTGCCGCTGCGCGGCAAGGTGCTGAACGTCGAGAAGGCGCGCTACGACAAGCTGCTTTCGAGCGAGCAGATCGTCACGCTGATCACGGCGCTTGGCTGCGGCATCGGCAAGGACGACTACAACCTCGAGAAGCTGCGCTATCACCGCATCATCATCATGACCGACGCGGACGTGGACGGCGCGCACATCCGCACGCTGCTGCTCACGTTCTTCTACCGCCAGATGCCGGAAATGATCGAGCGTGGCTACGTATACATCGCGCAGCCGCCGCTCTACAAGCTCAAGGCGGGCAAGGACGAGCGCTACCTGAAGGACGACGCCGATCTCAACGCGCACATGCTGCGGCTCGCGCTGCAAGGCTCGGAACTCGTGCCGAGCGAAGGTGCAACGCCGATCTCGGGCGATGCGCTCGGCGAGCTCGCGCGTTCGTATCAGCTTGCGCGCGGCGTGGTGGACCGTTTGAGCCGCCTGTACGACGTGCGCGCGCTCGAAGCGATCATGGACGGCGTGGCGATCGATCTCGCGAGCGAAGAATCGACCGAGGCTTCCGCGCGCGCGCTCGAGGCGCAGCTGCGCGACGATCCTTTGAAGCCCGAAGTGACCGTGGTGCCGATGTACGACCCGGTGCGCGAGCAGCGTTCGCTGCGCGTCGAGCGCCGCCATCACGGCAACGTGAAGGTGTCGGTGATCGACGAGGAGTTCCAGCTCACCGCCGATTATCAGCAGCTCGTGAACACCGCCAATACGTTCAAGGGCTTGATCGGCAAGAACGCGTTCATCAAGCGCGGCGAGCGCAGCATGGCCGTGAACGACTTCAAGAGCGCGATGAAGTGGCTGATTGCCGATGCGGAGCGCAACGTGTCGAAGCAGCGCTATAAAGGCCTCGGCGAGATGAACCCCGGGCAGCTGTGGGAAACGACGATGGATCCGGCTGTGCGCCGTTTGCTGCGCGTGCAGATCGAGGATGCGATTGCCGCCGATGGCATCTTTACGACGCTCATGGGTGATGACGTCGAGCCGCGTCGTGCGTTCATCGAGAGCAATGCGTTGCGGGCGGGGAATATTGACGTTTGAGCGTCTGTGTCTGCGTTGTCGCCCGCGAAAGAGCGCCCTTCGGGGCGCTTTTTTTTCGCCGGCATCCTATCCACAACCCCCAGCGGATAACCCTCGGAAAACCCCTGGAAATCACTGTGCATGAATCGGGGATAACTTCGACGGCGCAAAAAAAGCGGAAAAGTTGCCAGCAGCAGCCTGGCGTTGTCCCGTTAACGCCCGCAAGGTTATGATTTCTCCACAGCCTTGTTTACTCAATGGTTTTCCTCGGTTATCCACAGATTACCCAGGGGCTTGTTAACTATTACTACGTTTACGTATACATAAGTTAAAAAAACCTTAGAACCCTCGCATCGGAAACGGCGATGCCGCCGGAAAACTGCCAAGGCGGCATCGCGCGAACCCTGCTGCGGACAGCGCGCATCAAGCCAGCGGAATATAAAGCTCCGTCTTCAAGTCCTCCGGCGCCGCCTGATCGGGCGTATTCAGATAAATCTCGAACGAAGGCGCCGAATAGTCCGGAGTCCGGCCCAGCCTGTTCAACCCTTCGTTGTAGAACCACATCCACGCCCGCTGCAGCCCCTCGTACGGCCCCGTGTGCAGCATCATTGCGTGCTCGCCGCCGCGCAGCTGAAACTTCTCGACAGGCGCCACGATTTCCACGTCGGTTTCGTGCCGCAGATGCAGCGCCGCCTTCGAGCGCAGCTTCGATGCTTCGACCGTATTGGGATCGTCGTAATAGATGCCGACCATCTTCGCGCCCGATGTCCGCACATTGCGCTCGCCGAGCCATTGCGCGAGCGTGTAGAAAGCGTCACCGATCTTCGTGTACGGGCCCACGTGACTGACGGCGAGCAGATCCATTGGCTCGAGCGTGACGAGCTTCACTTCATGGTTTGGCATGATGGTGCCTCCGATGCGATGGCCACGCGAATGCGCAGCCGCATGCGAACGAAGATAGCACCGCGCCACGGGCGACGTACTTCACGTGCCGCGCGAGCCTCAGAGACTCACGCGCGTTACCGGATGTTCCGCGAGCCACGCGTTCTCCGCGTCGTCGTATAGCCGCGAGCGCGTGAGAAAGCGCAGGCCCGTGGGTCGCTCGAGCGAAAACATGCCGCCGTTGCCCGGCACGGCATCGATGATGAGCTGAGTGTGTTGCCAGTACTCATATTGCGCCTCCGTCATGTAAAACGGCATGCCGCCGATCTCGCCCAGTTGCACGTCGGCGTTGCCGACCATGAACTCGCCGACGGGAAAGCACATGGGTGCGCTGCCGTCGCAGCAGCCGCCCGACTGGTGAAAGAGCACGGGGCCGTGCTCGCGCGCGAGCTGCTCGATCAGCGCGAGTGCGGCCGGTGTGGCGGTAACGCGTTCGACCATGTCGCAACGCTCCCGATGAGGTGATGGACGAAGCGGCGCACCCGTCGCGGGGCGCGCCGCCATGGGCACGCTGCGCGATCAGAAGAACCCGAGCGGCTGCTCGCTATAGCTCACGAGCAGGTTCTTGGTCTGCTGGTAGTGGTCGAGCATCATCCTGTGGTTTTCGCGCCCGATGCCCGACTGCTTGTAGCCGCCAAACGCGGCATGCGCGGGGTAGGCGTGATAGCAGTTCGTCCAGACGCGGCCCGCCTGGATCGCGCGGCCAAAGCGGTAGGCGCGCGTACCGTCGCGCGTCCACACGCCTGCGCCCAGGCCGTAGAGCGAGTCGTTGGCGATTTCCAGCGCTTCTTCTTCGGTCTTGAAGGTCGTGACCGAAACCACCGGCCCGAAGATCTCTTCCTGAAAGATGCGCATCTTGTTGTGGCCGCGGAAGACAGTGGGCTTCACGTAGTAGCCGTCGCTGAGTTCGCCGCTCAGCTGGTTGCGCTCGCCGCCGATCAGGCATTGCGCGCCTTCCTGCTTGCCCAGCTCGATGTACGAAAGGATTTTCTCCAGCTGCTCCTGCGAGGCCTGCGCGCCGATCATGGTCTTCGTGTCGAGCGGGTGGCCTTGCTGGACCGCCGCGACGCGCTTGAGCGCGCGTTCCATGAAGCGGTCATAGATCTTCTCGTCGATGAGCACGCGCGACGGGCAGGTGCAAACTTCGCCCTGATTCAGCGCGAACATGGCGAAGCCTTCGAGCGCCTTGTCGAAATAGCTGTCGTCGTGGTCGAGCACGTCGGCGAAGAAGATGTTCGGGCTCTTGCCGCCCAGCTCGAGCGTCACCGGAATGATGTTCTGGGCCGCGTACTGCATGATGAGGCGGCCCGTCGTCGTCTCGCCCGTGAAGGCGATCTTGGCGATGCGCTTGTTTGAGGCGAGCGGCTTGCCGGCTTCGAGACCGAAGCCGTTCACCACGTTGAGCACGCCCGGCGGCAGGAGGTCCTGGATCAGCTCGGTGAGCACGAGGAACGAGGCGGGCGTCTGCTCGGCCGGCTTGAGCACCACGCAGTTGCCGGCCGCGAGCGCGGGCGCGAGCTTCCAGGCGGCCATCAGGATCGGGAAGTTCCACGGAATGATCTGGCCGACCACGCCGAGCGGCTCGTGGAAGTGATAGGCAACCGTGTCGTGATCGATCTCGGAGATGCCGCCTTCCTGCGCGCGTACGCAGCCCGCGAAGTAGCGGAAGTGGTCGACGGCGAGCGGGATATCGGCGGCCAGCGTTTCGCGCAGCGGCTTGCCGTTGTCGATGGTTTCGGCAACGGCGATCTTGTGCAGGTTCTGCTCGATCCGGTCGGCGATGCGGTTCAGGATGTTGGCGCGCTCGGTGGGCGAGGTCTTGCCCCATGCGGCCTTGGCCTTGTGGGCGGCGTCGAGCGCGAGTTCGATGTCGGCTTCGCGCGAGCGCGGAATGGACGTGAACGCGTGACCGGTAATGGGCGAGATGTCGTCGAAATACTCGCCGCCGAGCGGGGCCACCCACTCGCCGCCGATGAAGTTGCCATACTGCTTCTTGAAGGGGAATTCGGTGGTCAGGAATTGCATCTCAGCGTGATTCATCTCCGTGCTCCTCTGTGTTCTCGATCTCGATATGGATGGACGCAGCGAAGCTGCGCTACCGCGGCATCTAACGCGAGAAGCATGCCAGCGCGGCGGCGCGGCCGCGCCTCGCTTCGTGGCGGTGGGCCGGCGCGCCCGCGCCCGGGAAATGCGCGACCCGGGCCTTGCGGGCGGCGAGCGGATTGTGTCAGGCCGGAACAGAGGAGCGTCCCGATTGCTCAAGAAGTGAACAGGGGCGCGTTTCGGCTGGATCGGAGATTTGCGCGCTCGAGCCACAACATGCGGTAGGCTTTGCACCCTTAACAGTCAGGAGAGTCTGCATGTCGAGTACTTCATTCGTTTGCCGCAACCAGTCTTGCGGCACCCCGTGGGAACAGAGCGAGGTCGTGATCAAGAACGAAGGGCAGGGGCCCTTGTTCCGTTGCCCTCTGTGCGGCGCACGCAACTATCTGGAGCAATTCGAAGACGACGAGGGCAACGTCGTCTACGAACAGGTGGACGGCAAACCTTTCCTCTGAGTGCTGGCGGCCAGAGGATCTGGGGCGCAAGCGTGGCACGATAAAAAGCCGCCAACCACATAAGGCGCGGGCGGCGCGAGTTCCGATCTTCGTCCAGCATGAGCGGATCGCGCCTTGCCTCCCGGGGACGATTGAGAGCCCAAGGAAGCGTGCGAAAAGCAAAGATGGCAGTTCGGAATGAAATCATTTGGATTCCGAAATTTCGTGTGCCCCGTGCTCTGTGCTTGTTGCAAGCAAGGTCGGTGCGGGGAGCGAATCGGCGCATGAGCCGCGAGCTGCCCGAGCGATGCTGCCAACCCTGACGCCGGTCTGGTCGATACCCGTTTTAGTCGGACTATTCGTTACCTATCCATACGGGTAGGCTGGCGCGAGCGTCAGAGCGTCCTACAGTACTTCATACGAAAAGAACCTACGGCGGGACCAACGGGGATAGCCATGACATTCGTCGAACAGGAAATCGCGCACATTGCGCGTGTGATGCCGCCGTCGCTGGCTGGTGATTTCGAGATGCCGGTGATGGGCGTCGCCTACTGGCGCAAGCGTCTGCATACGCTGCTCAAGCAAAATCACCTGACTCATGTCCAGCTTTCGACCGTCGATACACTGCTAAGGCAGCTCGACGGCTTCGAGGCGCTCGGCCGCTGGCTGCCGCGCCCGAAGCAGGCGTCCCGCGACGTGCGGCGCGCGAAGTAGGGCCTGCGGCCTGGCAAACCAGCAAAGGGGTGAGAAATGCAAAAAGCCGGATCGCGAGGATCGGGCTTTTTGACTGAATTTGCTGGTGGGGCGTGAGTGACTCGAACACTCGACCTACGGATTAAGAGTCCGCTGCTCTACCAACTGAGCTAACGCCCCCAACAGAAGAAAGATTATGCATCACTTTTCAGGACTTGCCAAGTCCCTTCTGCGAATTTTGTGAAAAAAGTTGACTTCGGCGTCTAACGCCCGTCCCACACGGGGCGTGAGCGCATTCACCGCGGGGTCGCGCTGTCCCGGTATGATGGGCGCCACTTCGTGGCGTCAAAGGGCTTCTCGCCAGTCGCCGCGCGTCGCCGTATCGTTGGAACCGGCGCAAACCGGCTGGAATCGCCGCGCGGCACGCATTTCTCAAAGGCATACGATGGACGACAACGCAATCGACGCGCTGCTGGAGCGCGTGCTGGCCCCGTGGGTCCGCGCGCTCGGGATGAGACCTGTCGAAGTGACTGACGACAGCGCCACCCTGCGCCTGCCGTTCTCCGGCGAGCTGCGCCACTCGGGCGGTGTGATCTGCGGCCAGGTTTTCATGGCGGCGGCCGATACGGCCATGATCGTCGCGATCGCGGCCGCGCTCGGCGGCTTCAAGCCCATGACCACCGTTGCGCTCAACACCAACTTCATGCGCGCCGTGCGCAAGGGCGACGTGCTCGTGACGGCCCGGGTGCTGCGCATGGGCCGCAATCTAGTGTTCGGCGAAATAGAACTCTACGACGAAGACGGCCGGATGGCGGTACACGCGACCTCGACCTACGCGCTGCTCGATTAAGCTTGGCGCTTCCGATCGTTTCCGGTCGTTTCGAAGGACGCACAAGGCATGTTCGATCAGGTGGTTTTTGCAGGCGGGGGCAATCGCTGCTGGTGGCAGGCGGGCTTCTGGGACATCGTCCAGCCTGAGCTGCGCATTCGCCCGCGCGTCATCACGGGCATCTCCGCGGGCGCGGCCACCGCGTGCATGCTCTACATGCGCGAGGCCGACTGGGTGATGCGCTATTACGAGGAAGCACTGCGTCACAACAAGCGCAACGCCTACTGGGGCAATCTGCTGCGCGGCGAATCGGTTTTCCCGCATTACCGCATTTATCGCCAGGCGCTGCTAGACATCTACGGAGAGCCGTTCGCGCGGCTTCAGGACGCGCCCGAGATCCGCATCGGCGTTTCGCATGTGCCGCGCTGGCTTGGCGCGCGCAGCGCCGTGGCGGCGGGGCTCATCGCGTACAACATCGAAAAGCACATCCGCAAGACGCTGCATCCCACGCTCGGGCGCAAGCTCGGGTTTCATCCGGAGTTCGTGACGGCGCAGGAGTGCGCGAGCGTGGAGGATCTGGCCGACCTCATCCTGCAGTCGTCGTGCACGCCGCCGTTCACGCCGGTGCTGCGCCGCGACGGTCGCCCCGTGCTCGACGGCGGAATGGTCGACAACGTGCCGGTCGGCGCGCTCGACGAGACGCCCGGCCGCGTGCTGGTGATGGTGACGCGGCTTTATCCGCGTCCGCAGATGTTCGTGGTGCCGCATCAGACGGCGCAGGGCGTGCAGCAACGCCTGTATGTGCAGCCTTCGGCCAGGGTGCCGATTTCGAGCTGGGACTACACGAGCCCGCAGCAGATGCAGCACGCTTACAACCTCGGCCGCGTGGATGGCGAGCGTTTCCTCGCGCGTTTGCCCGAGGTCATGGATGCGGCCGCGCGCGCTTGAGCGCGCGCCGGCCGGCCAAAAGGCGGACGCAAGCAGGGCGGCGGGCGCCACCCCATAACGCCGTGCTTACTTGCGCCGGCCGCCCTTCAGCGCTTCGGGGTTCGCGACGTTCGCGTGATCGCCCGCATCGAAGGCGAGAATGTTGCGGAACGCCGCGCCGAAGTACAGTTCGTAGCTCTCGCGCTCCACGTACCCGATGTGCGGCGTGCAAATCACGTTTTCCATGCGCAGCAGGCTGTAGCCCTGCAGGATCGGCTCGCTTTCGTACACGTCGATTGCGACCATGCCCGGCCGGTTGTGCGCGAGGGCGCCGAGCAGCGCGTTCTCTTCCATCAGTTCCGCGCGGCTCGTGTTGACGAGCAGCGACGTGGGCTTCATGCGCAGCAGGTCTTCCTGCTTCACGATCCCGCGCGTGTCGTCGTGCAGGCGCAGATGCAGCGAAAGCACGTCGCTTTCCTCGAACAGCGCCTCGCGGCTCGCGGCCGCTTCGTAGCCGTCGGCGCGCGCCTGCTCCAGCGAATGCTCGCGGCCCCACACCAGCACGCGCATGCCGAACGCCTTGCCGTACCCGGCCACGAGCCGGCCGATCTTCCCGTAGCCCCAGATGCCGAGCGTCTGGCCGCGCATCACCGTGCCGAGACCGAAGTTCGGCGGCATCGCCGAGGTCTTGAGGCCCGACTGCTGCCACGCGCCCTGCTTGAGGTTGGCGACGTACTGCGGAATGCGGCGCTGGGCGGCCATGATGAGCGCCCACGTGAGCTCGGCGGGCGCGACGGGTGAGCCCGTGCCCTCGAGCACGGCAATGCCGCGCTCGGTGCAGGCGGCGATGTCGATATGCGAACCGGCCTTGCCCGTCTGGCTGATCATGCGCAGATGCGGGAGTTTGTCGAGCAGTTGCGAGCTGATGCGGGTGCGTTCGCGAATCAGCACGAGGGCCTCGACTTCGGCGAGGCGGCTGGCCAGTTGGCCGAGCCCTCGCACAGTGTTGTTGAAAACCTTGACCTCGTGGTCGGCGAGCAGTTGAAAGCAGTCGAGCTTGCGGACGGCGTCCTGGTAGTCGTCAAGGATGGCTATTTTCATGGCAGCGGGTTGTTGTATGTGTTTTGCGCAGCGTCATTCGCGGCGCGACTTCGATGTTTATCTGGTGGTTGTCCCACTATGCAGCGCCAGGAAGACTGGTATGAATATGGGGAGCTTTCAGGTCGCTCGCCGCGTGCGGCGGCGGGCATTTCGCTTGCGCAGCCCCTCGGCTACGCAGGCAGGTTTTGTTGACGCGGCCGTCGGCCGCGAATTTGCAATTTTTAACAGCTTGTCGGGCTCCGATGCAAGCCGCTTTACAGACGGTTTCGAACCCCAGGCTAAAGGACCTTGACGACCTGCCCAACTGTCCGATTCGAACCGCCTGTTGACCTGCCATCAACGTTGGGTTCGCAACGGTTGCGCCTCTCGCGTGCAGCGTCTAAAAGGGCCGATTCCCTTTTTACAGCCCTAAAAATGGAGACAGCTCGATGAACCATCCCGATTACCAAGCCCAGGCCGCCGCGCAGGTGCCCGCCTGGGTCCGGCACCGGAAACTGATCGACTGGGTGCAGAAGATCGCGGCGCATACGCAGCCCGATCGTATCGTGTGGTGCGACGGCTCGCAGGAGGAATATGACCGCCTGTGCGCGCAGATGGTCGAGGCCGGCACGATGCGCCGCCTCAATCCGCAGAAGCGCCCGAATTCCTGGCTCGCGTGCTCCGACCCATCGGATGTCGCGCGTGTGGAAGACCGCACCTTCATCTGCTCGCCGCGCAAGGAGGATGTCGGTCCCACCAATAACTGGATCGCGCCCGCCGAGATGCGCGCGACGCTCGACGGCCTGTTCGCGGGCGCGATGCGCGGCCGCACCCTGTACGTCGTGCCGTTTTCGATGGGCCCGCTCGGCTCGCCCATCGCCCATATCGGCGTGGAGCTTTCGGATAGCCCGTATGTGGTCGCGAACATGCGCATCATGACGCGCATGGGCCGCGCCGTGTACGACGTGCTCGGCGAAGACGGCCCGTTCGTACCGTGCGTGCACAGCGTTGGCGCGCCGCTCGCTGCGGGCGAAAAGGATGTGGCGTGGCCGTGCAACAAGACCAAGTACATCGTCCACTTTCCCGAATCGCGCGAGATCTGGAGCTACGGCTCGGGCTATGGCGGCAATGCGCTGCTGGGCAAGAAGTGCTTCGCGCTGCGTATCGCCTCGACCATGGGCCGGGACGAGGGCTGGCTCGCCGAGCACATGCTGATTCTCGGCGTGCGCTCGCCCGAGGGCCGCAAATACCACGTCGCGGCGGCGTTTCCATCCGCGTGCGGCAAAACCAACTTCGCCATGCTGATTCCGCCGCCCACCATGAACGGCTGGGAAGTCACCACGATCGGCGACGATATTGCCTGGATCAAGCCCGGCGCCGACGGCCGTCTCTACGCGATCAACCCGGAAGCGGGCTACTTCGGCGTGGCGCCGGGCACGGGCGAAAAGACGAATTTCAATGCGATGGCGACGCTCAAGGAGAACGTGATCTTCACGAACGTCGCGCTCACCGATGACGGCGACGTCTGGTGGGAAGGCATGACCGACGAGCCGCCCGCGCACCTGATCGACTGGCAGGGCAACGACTGGACACCGGCCATTGCGAAGGAGACCGGCCGCAAGGCCGCGCACCCGAACGCGCGCTTCACGGCGCCGGCTTCTCAGTGCCCGTCGATCGACCCCGAATGGGAGAACCCGAAGGGCGTGGCCATCGACGCCTTCGTCTTCGGCGGCCGCCGTTCGACCACGGTGCCGCTCGTGACCGAGGCGCGCGACTGGACCGAGGGTGTCTACATGGCGGCGACCATGGGCTCGGAAACGACCGCCGCAGCGGCGGGACAGCAAGGCGTGGTGCGTCGCGACCCGTTCGCGATGCTGCCGTTCTGCGGCTACAACATGGCGGACTACTTCCGGCACTGGCTCGACGTGGGCGATCGCCTGGCGAGGCTCGGCGCGACGCTGCCGCGTATTTTCTGCGTGAACTGGTTCCGCAAGGGCCCGGACGGCAAGTTCGTCTGGCCGGGCTTCGGGGAGAACATGCGCGTGCTCGAGTGGATGGTGCGCCGCATCGAGGGCAACGCGAGCGGTGGCGAACATGCGTTCGGCGTGTCGCCGCGTTACGACGATCTCAACTGGAGCGGCCTGAACTTCACGCAGGCGCAATTCGAACAGGTGATTTCTGTCGACCCCGACGCCTGGCGCGCCGAACTCGCACTGCACGCTGAATTGTTCGAAACACTCGCGCATGGCCTGCCGAAAGTGCTCAAGGACGCTTGCGAAGCGCTGGAAACACGCCTGTAATCGGCTGAAGTGAGCGCTCGCTAACAGAATGGCCGCCGACGGGCGGCCATTTTCCATTCCGGCGCCGACTCAGGTGATGCAGTGCGCAAGGCTGTCTATTCGGCGGTTGGCCGGTCTTTTCGCTGCGTCGCGCAAAATTGTTTCTATCCAAGAAACAATACGTCAGCGGTTGATGCATTTTGGGGCGCAGTCGAAGAATTCGTAAAGAAAATAGGGGCTTGGGAGGCAACTTCTGCACGTTTTCCGCTGTCGTAGGAGAATTCGCGATCTCCTCCGCTGATTAACGGCGGGGGCAGTACAGCAGGAGTTGTCACATGGATCATTTGCAGTCGATGCGAGTCTTCGTCAAAGTCGCCGACCTCGGCAGTTTCGCCCGGGCCGCTTCCGCGATGGATATCTCCAATGCGGTTGCGACGCGGCATGTCGCCGACCTCGAAGGCCGGCTCGGCACGCGTTTGCTCAATCGCACGACCCGCAGTCTTTCCCTGACCGAATCGGGCCAGGTCTATCTCGAGCGCGCCCGGCAGATTCTCGATGAGCTCGAGGATGTCGAGCAGATGGTCGTCGCGCGCAATCACGAGCCCGTAGGCACGCTGCGCATCGTCGCGCCGGTGGTGTTCGGTCTCCACAATCTTGCCCCTGTGCTGCAGACGTACACGCAGCGCTATCCGCAGGTCATTCCCGACGTCACGCTGGTCGACCGCCAGGTCGATCTCGTGGAGGAGGGTTTCGACCTGGGCGTCGTGACGGCGCGCCAGATGCGCAGCGCAAGCATCGTCACCCGTCGCCTCACGACGGGCTGCATGACCGTATGCGCGACGCCGGCTTACCTCGAAAAACACGGCACCCCCACGCGCCCCGAGCAGCTCATGGAACACCCGAGCCTCTCGCTGCCCTCGGAGTACTGGGGCGACGAGCGCGTTTTTACGGGCCCCGATGGCGAAGTTCGCGTGCGCCCGGTCAATGTGATCGTGGCGAACAACACGGAGATGCTGCGCCAGTTCGCGCTGCTGGGCATGGGCATCGCGATTCTCCCGAGCTACCTGATCGGCCGTGACATGACGCGCGGGCGCCTCGTGCGGCTGCTTGGCGACTATCGCCTGCCGCAGGTGGAGATCAACGTCGCGTATCCTAGCCGCCGCCATCTGCCGGCCAAGGTGCGTACCTTCATCGACCACCTCGTCGAGCACTTCAGCCAGACGCCGAACAGCCAGCTCGGTGAGCAGTGGGTCAAGGATGGCCTCGCACGGCCCGCCGGCGCCTCCGCGGCGGCGCGTGACGGCGTCGTGCCTGAATCCTTCGACGAAGCGCAGTCTTCGGGGGCTTCGAACCGGCGCGACGGCGAGCACATCGGCATGGACGCCGAGCGCGCGCGCAAGGTCGGACGCCCGTCGGCGGCACGCAACCGGACTTCGGCGATTTCGCCGCTATAAGCGCGGTATCGCCGTTCGTCGGTCGATAAAAAAGGCGCAGCTTCGAGGGAAGCTGCGCCTTTTTGCACAATCGCGCCTGGGGCGGCGACGGCCCGCGAAGAGGCGGCGGCCTACGAGCCCGTCTTGCGCGCCGGCGTCTTGCGAGCGGCGGTCTTGCGCGCCGGTGCGGCCTTGGCGGCCGCCGTCTTGCGTGCGGGTTTCTTCGCTTCTGCCGCTGCTTCGTCTGCATCGTTCACGGCATCGCCCGGGGCCTCGGTCGTTGCGGCCGACTTCTTCGCTGCCGTCTTTGCGGCCGTCTTCGCGCTCGGCTCCTTCTTCTCGAACTCGAAGCCGATCTTGCCGTCCGGCTGTTTGACGAGGAAGGCCTTGAAGTTGCGGCCCGTGCGCGACGACTTGAAGTTCGTCAGCAAGTCGGTGCGGCCCTCTGCCAGCAGCTTCGCCATCTGGTCGCGCGTGATTTCCTGCTGGAGGATCACCTTGCCCGAGCGGAAGTCGCAGGACTTCGGATTCGCGACCGAATGCTCGCAGACATAGCTCATGCCGTGCTCGAACACGCGGCCTTTGCACTTCGGGCACGCGCCTACGGGCTCCTGCTGCGAGAAGTCGGGCGCTTCGCCATCCTCGGCGCCGGCGTCCTGGCCGAAATCGAACTCCAGCTTGTAGTTCTTGATCTCGTCGTCGAACGAGAGCTTGAGGATGGCCGAGAAGGGCCGCCCCATCTTGCTGCGGAAGCCCGAGAGCGGGCCGATCGTCTTGTTCTGCAGCAGCTCTTCCACTTCCGGGATTTCGAACTGGCGTCCGCCCGGAATCTTCGAGATCGAGAACTCGCACTTCGTGCATGCGAAGCGGCGATAGTTTTCCTTCACCTGGCCGCCACAGTTCGGGCACGGCGTTTCCAGCGTCGCATAGTCGCCGGGAATGGTGTCGGAGTCGTATTCCTTCGCGCGCTTCACGATGGTCTGCGTCATGCGGGCGATTTCCTGCATGAACGCATCGCGCGGGAGCTTGCCGCGCTCCATCTGCGAAAGCTTGTACTCCCACTCGCCGGTCAGTTCCGGCGCGGTGAGTTCTTCCACGCCGAGACCGCGCAGCAGCGTCATGAGCTGGAACGCCTTGGCCGTGGGAATCAGCTCGCGCCCTTCGCGCACGAGATACTTTTCGCCGAGCAGGCCTTCGATGATGGCCGCACGCGTGGCCGGCGTGCCCAACCCCTTGGCGGCCATTGCCTCGCGCAGCTCCTCGTCGTCCACGAGCTTGCCGGCGCCTTCCATGGCCGAGAGCAGCGTCGCTTCGTTGTAGCGGGCGGGCGGCTTGGTCACGAGCTGGTGCGCGGCGATCTTGTCGGTCTTCACCTTCTCGTCCTTCTTCACCGGCACGAGATTGGCGTCGTCGCCGCCCGCGTCGCGGCCGTAGACCTGCAGCCAGCCCGGCTCGACCAGCACCTTGCCTTCCGTCTTGAAGTGATGGCCGGCGACTTCGGTGATGCGCGTCGTGACGCGATACTCGGCTGCCGGAAAGAACACGGCGAGGAAGCGCTTCACGACCAGGTCGTAAAGCTTCTGCTCCGGCTCGGAGAGCGACTTCGGCGCCTGCAGCGTGGGGATGATGGCGAAGTGGTCGCTGATCTTCGAGTTGTCGAAGATGCGCTTGTTCGGCTTCACCCAGCCCTTGTCGAGCACCTGTTTGGCATGCGGCAGGTAGTTGTTGCTCTCCTTGAGCATCTCGAGCGTCTCTTTCACGGTGCCGAGGTAGTCCTCCGGCAGCGCGCGGGAATCGGTACGCGGGTAGGTGAGCACCTTGTGCTTTTCATACAGCGCCTGGGCGAGGCCGAGTGTGTTCTTGGCCGAAAAGCCGAAGCGGCCATTGGCTTCGCGCTGCAGGCTCGTCAGGTCGAAGAGCGCGGGCGAGAGCTGGGTGGACGGCTTCGATTCCTCGCTTACCGTGCCTTCGCGGCCATGACAGGCCGCCACGATGCTTTCGGCGGCCGGCAGGCTCCAGAGGCGCGAGTCGCGTTTTTCCGGATCGAACTCGTCTTTCTTGAATTTAGGGTCGAACCAGCGGCCCTCGTAGAAACCGCTCGCACAGACGAACTCCGCACGCACTTCCCAATAGTCACGCGGGATGAATCGGCGGATTTTCTCCTCACGTTCAACGACGATCGACAAAGTTGGCGTCTGAACGCGGCCGACGGTCGTGAGGAAGAAGCCGCCGCCCTTGCTGTTGAACGCGGTCATCGCGCGCGTGCCGTTGATGCCGACGAGCCAGTCGGCCTCCGAGCGGCAACGCGCGGCGTCGGCGAGCGGCTGCATGTCGTCGTCGCTGCGCAGGTTCGCGAAGCCCTCGCGGATCGCCTGGGGCGTCATCGACTGGAGCCACAGGCGCTGGACTGGCTGCTTCGCCTTCGCGTGCTGCGCGATCAGGCGGAAGATCAGTTCGCCCTCGCGCCCCGCGTCGCAGGCGTTGATCAGTTTGGTGACGTCCTTGCGCTTCATCAGCTTGTTGAGCACCTTGAGCCGCGATTCGCTCTTGGCGATCGGGTTCAGGTCGAAGTGCGGCGGGATCACGGGCAGGTGGGCGAAGCTCCACTTGCCGCGCTTGACCTCGTATTCTTCGGGCGCGGCGATTTCCAGCAGATGGCCGACTGCCGACGAGAGCACGTAGTCGTCGCTCTCGTAGTACTCGTCATGCTTGGTAAAACCGCCCAGAGCGCGCGCGATGTCGTTCGCGACGGATGGCTTCTCGGCGATGATCAGAGCTTTGGACATGACTGGTTGCTTGTGGTGTATCCGGTTGGCGCCCCCGGGGCCGATGCCGCTCGAATGGGCGCTTGGGCGCGATGCCCGGCTATGCTGCCCCGCTTCGGGGGTCTTTCTCGACCGCTTTATAGCACATGGCGCGACGGCGTCGATTTTTGTGTCATCTCGTGGCGACGCCTGCGCACCTGCCCGGAACCTGCCGGACACCTCCTGGGGCGCCCAATCATAAGGGCGCGCGAAGCCGCGCGGCAAGCGGCGCGGCTGATCGGACTCCGACGCGAGTTGCGCTCAGACGGCAGTTAGCGCGGGCCGCAGTTTTGGGGCATCGGCCACGCCAGGCAGCGCCGTGAGGTCCGCGAGCATGCGCTCGACCACGGCGGCGTGCGGCAGCACCGTGCCGAAGAATCGCGTGGCATGGCCGTCTTCGATCAGGATGGTCGGGAAGTTCTCGACATCGAGGTCGTCGAAGCGGTCGGCATGGGTTTCGATATCGATGTACGCGAAGCAGATCTCTGGATGCGCATCGGCGATGCGGTCGAACGTGGCCCGGTAGTCGCGGCACGTCCCGCACCACTGCGCGCACAGACACGCGACGAACAGCGTGTCCGGGTTGCTGACGCGCTCGGCGATCTGTTCGGCGTCGGTGTCGAGGTTTAGCGCGGGCATGGTCGTTCCTTGCGTTCTCTTATATATAGAGCGGGGTGTTTGGCGCGAATGTATCACGGCGGCACGGCCGCGGCGGCACTCCCCGGTGCGGCTCACTGGCAGCCGTCCTGGCTGCGGGAAGCGCGCACGAACCAGCCGCCCGGCAGTGCATCGAGGTGTCCCGCGAGTTCCAGTTGCAATAGCGTGCCTTGCAATGCCGCTTCCGGCATATCGGTGCGCTGGGCGAGGATTTCAACCGTGGCGGGGGCGTGACCCAGCGCTTCCAGCAGCCGCAGGGCGTCTGCGCTCAGGCCGGTGCGCGAAGAAATGCCTTCTTTTCGCGCTACGGCAGGCAGCGGTGGAGAGGATTGGAGCGGTAGCGGCACCGTTTCGTTGGCGTTGCGCTGCATACGATCGAAGGGCACCGAGACTTTCGGGCCGAGGTGACCTCGTTGCGCCCCGCGAGACCCACGGGTGGCCGCCGGTTGCCCGATGTTCAGCGCATCGAGCACCTCTTCCGGCGTTTCGACCAGTTGCGCGCCCTGCTTGATGAGGCCATGGCAGCCGCGCGTGAGCGGCGCGTGAATCGAACCGGGCAGCGCGAAGACGTCGCGCCCCATTTCGTTGGCGAGGCGTGCCGTGATGAGCGAGCCCGAACGCTCCGCGGCCTCGACCACGACCACGCCTTCCACGAGCGCGGCAATCACGCGGTTGCGTTGCGGAAAGTTCGCCGAGCGCGCCGGCGTGCCAAGCGGCCACTCGGAGACGATCGCTCCGCGCTCGGCAATCTGCGTGGCGAGCGCGTGATGCACCGCCGGATAGACGAGATCCGCGCCCGTGCCGATCACGGCGACGGTGCCGCCCCGTTCGTCGAGCGCCCCGCGATGGGCGGCGCCGTCCACGCCCAGGGCGAGCCCCGAGACCACGGTGAGGCCCGAAGCGGCCAGCGAGCGCGCGAAGCGCGCCGCGTCTTCCATGGCCTGCGGCGTGGCGTTGCGGCTGCCCACGACGGCCACCGCGCGAGCATGGAGCAGATCGAGCCGGCCCTTCGCGTAAAGCAGGGCGGGTGGATCGGGGAGCGCGAGCAAGCGCGGCGGATAGGCCGGGTCGGCGAGCGTGATGAGCGCGTTGCCGGGCGCAGCGCACCACGCCCGCAACGCTTCAACCTGCGGCGCGAAGTCCGGGCCGGGCTCGGCCAGTGCGGCGCGAGCGGCTTGCGCGCCGGCCACGGCGGCGAGTGCGGTGAAAGGCTGCGCCAGTATGTTCTGCGGCAGCCCGAATGCACCGAGCAGCGCCCGCAGCGCCGCCGGCCTCAGACCGCGCGCGAGTGCAAGGCGCAGCCAGGCGGCCAGTTCTTCGGGAGACAACGGCAAGGTCGTCAGCATCGCGTCCTCCGCGCGCGGACCGTTTGCCGCACATCGTGATAAAATTTTCACTATCCGAAATACACCGTGGCGCCCTCATCCCTGGTCGCGGGCGCACGCCTTCAGGCGTGAGCGCGCGGGCGACAGCGCATGCAACGTTGAATTGCGGTCCCTGCATCCGTATATGCGTGCATATCCTCCGTATCCGGCATGAGACCTGCAAGCTGGCCGAATGGCCAGTCCGCGTGGCGTCGCCTCGATCCTGGCTTTTTGCCGGGCGCCTAACGAGAAACCCGTCAAGTCATGGCTCTACTGAACATTCTTCATTACCCGGACAAGCGCCTGCACAAGGTCGCAAAGCCAGTCGACGTGGTCGACGACCGCATCCGCAAGCTCGTCGCCGACATGGCCGAAACCATGTACGCCGCGCCTGGCGTGGGCCTCGCGGCGACCCAGGTCGACGTCCACGAGCGCGTGGTGGTGATCGACGTATCCGACACGCACAACGAACTGCGCGTGTTCATCAACCCGGAAATCGTCTGGTCGAGCGACGAGCGCGAAGTGCACGAGGAAGGCTGCCTCTCCGTGCCCGGCATTTACGACGAAGTCGAGCGCGCGGAAAGGGTGCGCGTGCGCGCGATCAACGAAAAGGGCGAGAGCTACGAGGTGGACTGCGAAGGGTTGCTCGCGGTGTGCATCCAGCACGAGATGGATCACCTGATGGGCAAGGTGTTCGTCGAGTACCTGTCGCCGCTCAAGCAGACGCGCATCAAGAGCAAGATGAAGAAGCTCGAGCGCGCGATGTGATCGTCTTGCGCCGCGCCGTTTCTTCCCTTCATCCCCCTGCTTCGAGCCAACCGGGCAGCGAGCGCCTATGAGCCATACCCTTCGCGTCATCTTTGCCGGCACGCCGGAATTCGCCGCCGCCGCACTCGCGGCGATCCACGAAGCGGGCTTCGCCGTGCCGCTCGTCCTCACCCAGCCCGATCGCCCCGCTGGCCGCGGAATGAAGCTGCAGGCGAGCCCCGTCAAGCGCTACGCGCACGAGCATGGCATCGCCGTTGCGCAGCCGCCGTCGCTGCGCCGCACGGGCAAGTATCCGCAGGAAGCTGCCGCGGCGCTGGACCTGCTGCGCGCGACGCCGCACGACGTGATGGTGGTCGCCGCGTACGGACTGCTGTTGCCGCAGGAAGTGCTCGATATACCGCCGCACGGCTGCATCAACATTCACGGCTCGATCCTGCCGCGCTGGCGCGGCGCCGCGCCGATTCATCGCGCGATCGAAGCCGGTGATACGGAAACCGGCATCACGCTCATGCAGATGGACGCGGGGCTCGACACCGGTCCGATGATCTCCGAGGTCCGCACCGCGATCGCCCCCGACGACACCACGGCGACACTGCACGACCGCCTCGCGCAACTCGGCGCGAAGCTGATCGTCGATGGGCTCGTCGCGCTCGAGCGCGACGGCGCGCTGCCTGCCACGCCGCAGCCGGCCGAGGGCGCGACTTACGCCGAAAAGATCGGCAAGCACGAGGCCGCGCTCGACTGGCGCCGGCCGGCTGTGGCGCTCGCGCGCCAGATTCGCGCGTTCGATCCGTTTCCGGGCGGCGCGGGCACCCTGGATGGCGCGCAGCTCAAGCTGTGGGCCGCCGAACCGGTGGAGCACCGGGCCGGCTCGCCCGCCCAGCCCGGCGAGATTCTGGAGGCAGGGCCGGCGGGCGTGGTGGTAGCGTGCGGCGAGGGCGCGCTGCGCCTCATGCAACTGCAAAAGCCGGGCGGCAAGCGCCTGCCCGCGCGCCAATTTCTGGCCGGCATGCCGCTCGCGGCGGGGCAGCGTTTCCAGCTGCCGGAAGCGTCCGCAGCCTGAGCCCGGCACGGCATCGGGCGCGCCTGACGACTCGCACGCCCGATGCCGTGCCGCGAGCAGCGCGCTAAAATCGATGGCGCTTCGGCGCGTTTCATGGTCCAGAGGTCGTCATGCCCGGCATCACCCATTTCGGTTTTTTCCTCGTCGCCGTTTTCCTCCTGAACGTGACGCCGGGCCCCGACACGGCCTATATCGTCGGCCGCAGCGTCGCGCAGGGCCGCGGCGCCGGTCTCGTTTCCGCACTCGGCATCTCGGCGGGTTGCTGCGTGCACGTGGTTGCCTGCGCCTTCGGTCTGACGGCGCTGCTCGCGGCCTCGGCCACGGCGTTCACGGTCATCAAGATCGTCGGCGCCGTCTATCTCGTGTACCTGGGCGTGCGGCTCATCCTGACAAGGCACGAACCCAGCCCGGTAGGCGAAGGCGCACCGCGCGCCGCGTCGGACGCCGCGCCGCGCCCGTTGCGCAAGCTCTTTGTTTCGGGCTTCTGCACCAACGTGCTCAATCCGAAGGTCGTGCTGTTCTTCGTCTCGTTCTTCCCCCAATTCGTGAGCACGGGCAGCGCGCACAAGGCCCTCGCTTTCCTGATGCTCGGGGCGGTGTTCGTCGCGATGAGCACCGTCTGGAACAGCTTTGTCGCGTGGGTGGCGGGCAGCGTCACGCAGCGCTTTTCTGGCAAACCCGGCGTGAAGAAGTGGCTCGACCGCACGGTTGGCTCGGCCTTCGTCGGCCTTGGCGTGAAGCTCGCCACCGCCACGCGCTGAGGTCGCGCTGAGATTGAATTTTTCGCGCCCGCCCATATCTAACAAATCACTTACAATGCGTTCGCGCCAGCACGGCTGACCGGGCTGGGCGGCGGGCGTCCAACGAACGATTCGATCCCTGGCGGGTGAAGGAGCACAGCACATGTTCAACTGGGTCAAAACCGCGATGTTGATGGCCGCGATTACGGCCCTTTTCATCGTGATCGGCGGGCTGATCGGCGGGCAGCGCGGGATGATGCTGGCGCTGTTCTTCGCGCTCGCCATGAACTTCTTTTCGTACTGGTATTCGGACAAGATGGTCCTGCGCATGTACAACGCGCAGGAAGTCGACGAGACCACGGCGCCGCAGTTCTATCGCATGGTCCGCGATCTGGCCACGCGTGCGGAACTGCCGATGCCGCGCGTCTACCTCATCAACGAGGACGCGCCCAACGCCTTCGCGACGGGCCGCAACCCCGAGCACGCGGCGGTCGCGGCGACCACGGGCATTCTGCGCGTATTGTCCGAGCGCGAAATGCGCGGCGTGATGGCGCACGAGCTGGCGCACGTGAAGCACCGCGACATTCTCATCTCGACGATCTCGGCCACCATGGCCGGCGCGATCTCGGCGCTCGCCAACTTCGCGATGATCTTCGGCGGACGCGACGAGAACGGCCGTCCGGCGAATCCGATCGCGAGCATCGCCGTGGCGCTGCTCGCGCCGATCGCGGGCGCCCTGATCCAGATGGCGATCTCGCGGGCGCGCGAGTTCGAGGCGGACCGCGGCGGCGCCCAGATTTCCGGCGATCCGCAAGCGCTCGCCACGGCGCTCGACAAGATTCATCGCTACGCGCAGGGCATTCCGTTCGCGACGGCCGAAGCGCATCCCGCCACGGCGCAGATGATGATCATGAACCCGCTCTCGGGCGGCGGTTTGCAGAACCTCTTCAGCACCCACCCGTCCACCGAGGAGCGCATCCGCCGGTTGATGGACATGGCCGCCGGCAGACGCTAAGTGGCAAGCCGAGTAGAAAGAGCGCCTCTTTGGAGGCGCTTTTTTTTATTCAACCGGTGACTGCGGCATCGCCGGGCGCATGCCGCGCGCTGGCAAGAGCCGAAACCCGCAACGACCGCTGGCGCGCGAGAATCGACGATGAACGCGAAATGGACGCCGGTGAGCCAGGACGCATGGCGCACGTCATATAGGCGCCCAAACTTCGCGACGATGCACGCGGCAATATTCCGCCGCTTTCCTCATCCGCGCGCCTTGCGAGAATCGCGCGGCTAACGGCGTCGTGCGCCGCTGGCAGTGTTGCGCGCTCACCACGCTACAATGGCTCGCTTGTGCACCCTTGACGCCACGGTTCGCCGCGGCCCGCATCCGGTTTTTTCATGACATCCAGCCCATCCCGGCGAGCTTCGGCGCCTTCCCACGACAAAAAGCGTTCCGCATCGCACGCGCACCGTCAGGGGCCGGGGACGCCGACAGGCGGCGCCGTACGCCTTGCCCCCGATTCGCTCGGCTTCGCGCTCGATCAGGCCGCTCATGCGCTCGGCGCCGTGCGTGCCGGCGCGGCACTCCCGGCCGCGCTCGCGAGCGCCTTCGCCGCGCTGCCCGCCGATTTCGCGCCGCACGCGCGCGGCGCCGTGCAGGACATCGCCTACCGGACGATGCGGCGGCTCGGCACGGTCGACTGGCTTATCCGGCAGCGCGTGAGCAAGGCACCGCCGCCCCCCGTCGCGAATCTGCTTGCCTGCTCGCTGGCGCTGCTGCTCGACGACGAATCGAGTGCCGCCTACACGCCGTTTACGGTCGTGGATCAGGCCGTGCGCGCCGTCGGGGCGCGCCGCGAGAGCGCCTTCGCGAAGGGCCTGGTGAACGCGGTGCTGCGCGGTTTCCTGCGCGAACGCGATGGGGCGCTGGCGGCGGCTCAGACCGACGAGATCGCGCGCTGGAACTATCCGCACTGGTGGATCGACGCGGTGCGCACCGCCTGGCCCGCGCAATGGCAGGCGATCCTCGCCGCCGGCAACAGCCAGGGCCCGCTCACGCTGCGCGTGAACGCGCGCCGCTCGAGCGCCGCTGACTACGTGCAGCGCCTCGCCGCCGAAAACATCGCGGCGACACAGATCGGCGAGCACGCCGTGCGCCTTGCTGCCCCGCTGCCCGTCGATCGCATTCCCGGCTTCCTCGCTGGCGATGTGTCCGTGCAGGACGCGGGCGCGCAGCGCGCCGCGGAACTCCTCGGCGTGCGTGACGGCATGCGCGTGCTCGACGCGTGCGCGGCGCCCGGCGGCAAGAGCGGGCATCTGCTCGAACTTGCCGATATCGATCTGATCGCGCTGGAAAGCGACGCGACGCGTGCCGCGCGCATCGGCGAGAACTTCGCGCGCCTGGGTTTTGCGAAGGACGATCCGGCGCATCCCTCGCGTCACGCGAAGATCGTCGTGGGCGACGCGGGCGACCCCGCCGCGTGGCACGACGGCCAACGCTTCGACCGCATTCTCGCCGACGTGCCGTGCTCGGCCTCGGGCATCGTGCGCCGCCACCCGGATATCCGCTGGCTGCGCCGCGAGAGCGACATCGCCGCGCTCGCGCAGGAGCAGCGCCGCATCGCACAGGCGCTGTGGCCGCTTCTAAAGCCGGGCGGCGAACTGCTCTACGTGACCTGCTCGATTTTCCCTGAGGAAGGCGAGGCGCAGGCGCGCTGGTTTGAAACCACCCATGCGGATGCGGTACGATTGGACGCGCCGGGGCAACTGCTGCCCACGGCGGACGGCGCGCCGGCCCGGGGGCCAGAATGCGGCGCAGCCAACGAGGCGCGGCACGATGCCGATGGACAAGCCGCGGCGACCGCCTGCCCCGTTCCCGATCGCACCGCAGATCACGACGGATTCTTCTACGCGCGCTTTCAGAAACGGTGACCATCAAACGCTTCTTCCCGCTGCGCCTCGCGGCCCTGATCTGGCTCGTGCTCGCCGTGGTCGGCTTGGTGGCCGCCGCGCCGGCGCGCGCCGATTCGATCTCCGTGCAGCGCGCATCGCTGCAGGCCGACGGCAATGGCTGGAGCCTCGACGCCCGCTTCGAGTTCGAGCTCAACAGCAGCCTGGAAGACGCGGTCAACAAGGGCATTCCGCTCTACTTCACCACCGACTTCGAACTCTCGCGAGCGCGGTGGTACTGGTTCGACGAACAGCCGGTGAGCGCTTCGCAAAGCATTCGCCTGTCGTTCCAGCCGCTCACGCGCGAGTACCGCGTGTCGAGCGGCGGCCTCCAGCTCGGCTTCTCGACGCTCGCGGACGCACTCGCCGTCATCAAGCATGTCACGTCGTGGCACGTGATCGATCGCAACGATGTGCGTCCGGGCGAAACCTACACGGCGTCGGTGCGCATGCAGCTCGATGTCGCGCTGATGCCCAAGCCGTTCCAGATCGACGCGGTGAACAACCGCGACTGGAATCTCGCTTCCGACTGGAAGCGCTTTAACTTCACGGTGACCGAACGTGCTAGATAAAGTACGCCGCGCCACCAGCTTCAGCAGCGTCGTCGTCAAGCTGCTCGTCTCCACCGTCGCGTTCACCGCGACGTTGCTGCTCGTCCTGCTCGCCGCCGCGAGCGCGAACACCGAGTTCTTCGACCGCTACTACGGCTGGCTCTATGCGGCCAATATCGTCGTCGCGCTGATCTTCCTGCTGGTGGTGACGGCGCTCGTGATCGTGATCGCCGTGCGCCTGAGGCGCGGCAAGTTCGGCACGCGGCTGCTGGCCAAGCTCGCGTTCTTCTTTGCGCTCGTGGGCGTGGTGCCGGGCGGCATCATCTATATCGTCTCGTACCAGTTCGTCTCGCGCTCGATCGAGTCGTGGTTCGACGTGAACGTGGAGACCGCGCTCACCGCCGGCCTGAACCTCGGCCGCGGCATGCTCGACGCCTCGCTCTCCGACCTGCAAACCAAGGGCCGCCTCATGGCCGAGCAGATCGCGAGCGGCGACGCGGCGGGCACGACGCTCACGCTCTTGCGCGCGCGCGACCAGTTCGGCGTGCAGGACGCGACCATCGTCGAGCCGGTGCGCAGCATGTCGGGCGCGGCGCCGGAGATGCACGTGGTGGCGCAGGCGTCGAGCAACTTCTCGTCGCTCGTGCCGGCCGATCTGCCCACGCAGCTCATGATCGATCAGGCGCGAGGGCGCGGCTATGCCGCGATCGAGGGCGAGGTGGACGGCGACCCGCATCAGCATGGACCGAAGGGCGCGCTGCGCTTGCGCGTGGTCACGCGCATTCCCGATGCGAACACAACGGACCTGCAACCGGTGGAGCGCTTCCTGCAACTGGTGCAGCCGGTGCCGGCCGCGCTCGCGCGCAACGCCGACGCCGTGCAGCGCGCCTATCGCGAGTACCAGGAAAAGGCGCTCGGCCGCACGGGCCTGCGCAAGATGTACATCGGCACGCTCACGCTCGCGCTCTTTCTCGCGACCTTCGTCGCGATGATGCTCGCGCTCGCGCTCGGCAACCAGCTTGCACGGCCGCTCTTCCTGCTCGCACAGGGCACGAAGGAAGTGACCGAGGGCGACTACACGCCCAAGCGCGAAATCAAGTCACGCGACGAACTGGGCTTCCTCACGCAGTCGTTCAACGCGATGACGCGCCAGCTTTCCGAAGCGCGCCAGGCCGTCGAAAAGAATCGCGTCGCGCTGGAGCACTCGAAGGCGTATCTCGAAAGCATCCTGGCGAACCTCACGGCGGGCGTGTTCGTGTTCGACCGCCAGTTCCGCCTCACGACGGCGAACCCCGGCGCGGAACGCATTTTCCGTCAGCCGTTCGAGACGCAGCTCGGCGTGGCGCTCGACCATATCGGCGCGCTCACGGAGTTCGGCGCGATGGTGCGCAAGGCGTTCGCCGACCAGGAAGCGTCGCGCACGGATCGCGAAGGCGGCGATCCAGATCGCGGGCACTGGCAGCAGCAGTTCTCGGTGCCGATTCCGGGCGAGACCGATCCGCTCACGCTGCTCGTGCGCGGCGCGCGGCTCGTTTCCGACACGGGACGCGACGCGGGCGACATGCAGACTTCGGGCTATGTCGTGGTGTTCGACGACATCTCCGACGTGATCTCGGCGCAGCGCTCGGTGGCGTGGGGCGAAGTCGCGCGGCGCCTCGCGCACGAGATCAAGAATCCACTCACGCCAATCCAGCTCTCGGCCGAGCGCCTGCAGATGAAGCTCACCGACAAGCTCGCGCCAACGGATGCCGAAGTGCTCAGGCGCGGCGCGACGACGATCGTGAACCAGGTCGCGGCGATGAAGCAGATGGTCGACAACTTCCGCGACTACGCACGCACGCCGCCCGCGGTGCTCGCGAACCTGCAGCTCAACGAGCTCGTGAGCGAGGTGCTCACGCTCTACGGCGCGGAAGAAGGCAAGAGCGCGATCAAGGTCGAGCTTTCGGAGTTGCCCGTGATACGCGGGGACGCGACGCAATTGCGCCAGGTGATCCACAACCTGCTGCAAAACGCGCAGGACGCCGTGGCCGACACCGGGAATCCACGCGTGACGCTCGAGACGCGCGCCGTAGAATACGGTGACCCCGACGCGCAAGGCCGCACGCGCGTGGCGGTGCGTCTCACGGTATCGGACAACGGTCCGGGTTTCCCGGCGCGCATCCTCACGCGCGCTTTCGAACCCTATGTGACGACCAAGGCCAAAGGAACAGGACTCGGGCTTGCGATGGTCAAGAAGATCGTCGACGAGCACGGCGCGCGCATCGACATCCGCAATCGACTGAGAGCGGGCGACGTGATCGAAGGCGCGCAGATCTCGATTCTCTTTCTCCAGCTGGCAGACGATGCCGCCACGCCTGGCCCCGGTGGAACCAGCACATCGGGCGAACGGCAGGCGCATGCCGCGACGGAGCAGGAATCAAAAGCAACAGTGCAGACAAGGGCAGCGTAAATGGCAACCATCCTGGTGGTAGATGATGAAATGGGCATCCGGGAATTGCTCTCGGAGATCCTTAGCGACGAAGGGCACGTGGTGGAGCTCGCGGAAGATGCGCAACAGGCGCGCGACTTCCGGCAGCGCCAGGTGCCCGATCTCGTGCTGCTCGATATCTGGATGCCGGACACCGATGGCGTGACCCTGCTCAAGGAGTGGGCCGCGCAGGGCCAGCTCACGATGCCGGTCATCATGATGTCGGGGCACGCGACCATCGACACCGCCGTCGAGGCGACCAAGATCGGCGCGCTCAACTTTCTCGAAAAGCCGATCGCGCTGCAAAAGCTGCTGAAGGCGGTCGAGCAGGGTCTCGCGCGCGGCACCGCAGCGCCGGTCTCGCCCACTGGGGCGGGCGCAACGGGGAAATCGGCGGCGGGCGGCCCTGCGGTCGTGGCATCGGCGGCGGCGCTGCCGGTGCTGGGCGCCGACGGCGTGCACGGCATGCAGGCCGGCGCAACGGCGACGCAAACCGCTTCGATCTCGTTCGATATTCCGCTGCGCGATGCGCGCGACGCGTTCGAGCGCGCCTACTTCGAGTACCACCTGGCACGCGAGAACGGCAGCATGACGCGCGTGGCCGAAAAGACGGGACTCGAGCGCACGCACCTGTATCGCAAGCTCAAGCAGCTCGGCGTGGACCTCGGCAAGAGCAAGGGCGAATGAAGCGCCAAGGCGAGGCGAGCGAAACCGCTGGCGAACGGATTTTGCCAAAACACTTGCGCAAGCCCGTATAGCACGCTATACTCTTCTTTCTTCGTTGGCCCGGTAGCTCAGTTGGTAGAGCAGCGGATTGAAAATCCGCGTGTCGGTGGTTCGATTCCGCCCCAGGCCACCAGAATGCAGCCCCAGGAGATCGTACGATTCCTGGGGCTTTTTCGTTGTTTTTCGTGATCCGGCCGGTTGAAACTGCGTCCGAAGATGCGGCAGGCAGATTCCGGCAATGGCCGCACATCGACGGTATTCGGGCTATAAGGGTGCGCCGATGCCCGGCCGAGGGCCCCGGCCTATACTGCATGAGCCGGCGCGCCTGATCCGCGGCGGTCCGCCCGGGTGTATCGAGCAACGAAAGCATTCGCGCGGAAACCTCATACACGGAGTTTCACGGTGACTCGAACAGAAGCCAAGGGCGCGCTCGTACTGTTTTCCGGCGGCCAGGATTCGGCCACGTGCCTCGCATGGGCGCTCGACCGCTACGAGACCGTCGAGACGCTCGGCTTCGACTACGGCCAGCGTCATCGCGTCGAACTGGAATGCCGCGAGGGTTTCCGCGCGGCGATTGCGCGTACGTTCCCCGCGTGGGGCGAGCGCCTCGGCGACGATCACATGATCGATCTCTCGGTGCTCGGCTCGATCAGCGACACGGCCATGACGCGCGAGATCGAGATCGAAACGGCCGCGAGCGGCCTGCCGAACACCTTCGTGCCGGGCCGCAATCTGATGTTCATGCAGATCGCCGCGGCGATCGCTTACCGTCGTGGGCTCAGGGTACTCGTGGGCGGCATGTGCGAGACCGACTTTTCGGGCTACCCCGATTGCCGCGACGACACGATGAAGGCGCTGCAAGTCACGCTCAATCTCGGCATGGACACGCGCTTTCTGCTGGAAACGCCGCTCATGTGGCTCGACAAGGCCGACACGTGGCGGCTCGCCGAAAAGCTGGGCGGCGAGGCGCTGGTGGACATGGTGCGCGTCGAGACGCATACCTGCTATCTGGGCGAGCGCGCCGAGCTTCACGCGTGGGGCTTCGGCTGCGGCGAGTGCCCGGCGTGCAAGTTGCGCAAGCGTGGCTACGAAGCGTATCTCGCCGGCGAAAACGTGACGGAAGCGCCGGTCTGAGCCACAAGGCCGGGCGTCCAGAGTGACGATGGAAGCGGGCGGCGCACGGGCGGCGCGCCCTGCCAAACGCGATGAACCCGCGCCCGAAGATCAACCGGCTTCGCACGAGCCGCTTTGCTCGTGAGCCGGATTCGTGGCCGACGCGGGCCACATCATGAGCCACAATCAGGCAGCAGCATGACTTACGCGGTAAAAGAAATTTTCTACACATTGCAGGGCGAGGGCGCGAACGCCGGGCGTCCGGCCGTGTTCTGCCGGTTCGCCGGTTGCAACCTCTGGTCGGGCCGCGAGGAGGATCGCGCTGAAGCCGTCTGCCGATTCTGCGACACCGACTTCGTGGGCACCGATGGCGAGAATGGCGCCAAGTTCCGCACGCCGGAGGAACTCGTCGCGAAGATTGCGTCGCTGTGGCCCGCAGGCGAAGGCAACCGCTTCGTGGTCTGCACGGGCGGCGAACCGATGCTGCAGATCGATCAGCCGTTCGTCGATGCGCTGCATGCGGCCGGCTTCGAGATCGCCATCGAAACGAACGGCTCGCTGCCGGTGCTCGAAACGATCGACTGGATCTGCGTGAGCCCGAAGGCCGACGCGCCGCTCGTCGTCACGAAGGGCAACGAGCTCAAGGTCGTCGTGCCGCAGGAAAACCAGCGCCTTGCCGACTACGCGAAGCTCGATTTCGAGTATTTTCTCGTGCAGCCCATGGACGGCCCGTCGCGCGACCTGAACACGAAGCTCGCCATCGACTGGTGCAAGCGCCATCCGCAGTGGCGCCTGTCGATGCAAACCCACAAGTACCTGAACATTCCCTGATTCGCCGTGCTGACGATCACCCGAAAACTCGAATTCGACGCGGGCCACCGCATCCCTGACCACCGCAGCCAGTGCCGCAACCTGCACGGCCATCGATACGTGCTCGAAATCACGCTGCAAGGCGATCTCGTCGAGACCGAGGGTGCGCCCGACCGCGGCATGGTGATGGACTTCGCAGATGTGAAGTCGCTCGCGAACCAGCATCTCGTCGATCTGTGGGATCACGCGTTTCTCGTGTTCGAGGGCGATACGCAGGTGCGCGGCTTCCTCGAAACCATGCCGGGCCACAAGACGGTCGTGATCGACCGCATCCCGACCGTTGAGAACCTCGCGGCCATCGCGTTCGACATACTCGCGAACGTGTACGACGCGCACTACGGCGTGAATCTGCGTCTCTACAAGCTGCGCCTGTACGAGACGCCGAACTGCTGGGCCGAAGTCACGCGCGACTGAGGCGCAACCGAAGTGCAATTGAGGCGTAACTGAGGCGTAACTGAGGCGTAACTGAGGCGCGCAAGGCCCGCCTCACCCTCGCTCCGACGCCCCGCGCAACGCGGGTTTTCCGTGCCGGCCCGCGGACTTTTGTCGCGGTATGATCGTGGCGGCAAGGCCTGCGCATCCCCGCGCGCGGCCCGACAAACACATAACGGAGCGAGACCTGCCGGCTGCGCGTCGCCGGGCGCAAGCGCCCGCGCGTCCCGCGCGCCTCGCAGCCTCGCCGGGAGCACGGCGATGAGCACCTTCACCAATCCTCTCAAGGAGCGCCTCAAGGAGGCGGAGCCGCTGTTCGGCCTATGGCTTTCCATGGGCAGCGAAACCGCCGCGGAAGCGCTTGCGCACGCGGGCTTCGACTGGCTCCTGATCGACATGGAGCACGCGCCCAACGATAGCGCCGACACCATCGCGCAACTGCGCGCCATTGCCGCCGCGCATCTGCCCACCGAGCCCGTGGTGCGGTTGCCCGACAGCGAGCCGTGGCTCGTGAAGCATGTGCTCGACGCGGGCGCGCGCACGGTGATGTTCCCCAACGTGACCTCGGCCGAAGAGGCCGCGCGCGCCGTGAGCCTCACGCAGTATCCGGACGCACGCACGCCCAACGGCCAGCGCGGGGTGGCGGGCGTGGTGCGTGCGGCGGCTTATGGCATGCGGCGCGACTATCTGCAGGGCGCGAATGCGCAGATCGCATCGATCGTGCAGATCGAGTCGGCGGCGGCGCTCGCCGAAGTCGAGAAGATCGCGGCGGTGCCGGGCGTCGATTGCCTGTTCGTCGGTCCCGCCGACCTGGCCGCGAGCCTCGGTCATCTCGGCGACTCGAAGCACCCGGACGTGCTTGCCGCCATCCGGCGCATCGTGGCCGCCGCGCGCGAGGCGGGCGTGGCATCGGGCATCTTCGCGATGGACGCCGCCGCCGCCAGGCAGTATCGCGAAATGGGATTCACCTTCATCGCTCTCGCCGCCGATGTGATGTGGCTCGTGCGCGCGACACGCCAGGCACTTCAGGAGGCGAGATCATGAAGCGGACGCGAACGCTCGAGCGAGCGATACACGCGACGGCTGTTGGCTGCTTCGCGGGCGCGTTGCTCTGCATGAGCGGCGTGGCCGCGGCAGCCGATGCTGGCAGCGCCGCTTCGGGTGCCATCCCGAGCGCCGCTTCGACTACCACCCCAGGCGCGGTCCCGGGCGCGGAGTCCGATCCGCAAACGGCCAACGCCGTGGCCGACTACAACGCCGGCAACCTGAGCCAGGCGCGCTCCGAATTCAAGGCGGCGGCCGGGCGCGGCAACCGGCTGGCGGAGTTCAACTACGCGATGATGCTCGTGAACGGCGAAGGCGGCGTCGCCGACGTGGGCGAGGGCCGCAAGTGGCTGCGCAAGGCGGCGGATGCGAACATGTCGCATGCGCAGTACGTGTACGGCAAGATGTACGACGACGGCGATTTCGTGGAGCGCGATCCCGCGCAGGCGCACCAGTGGTTCCTGAAGGCGGCGAAGCAGGGCCACGTGCAAGCCGAGCTTGCGCTCGCGAACCAGTACCTGGACGGGCGCGGCACCACGCGCGACAACAAGCAGGCGTTCTACTGGTACAAGAAGGCCGCCGAGGGCGGCGACATGACGGCGCAATACGTGACCGGCTCGTTCTATGAGCGTGGCGGCGACGGCGTGCCGAAGAATCTGAACGTCGCGCGCGCGTACTATGCGGCGGCGGCGGCGCAGGGCGATCCTGTGGCGCGCCTCAAATACCAGCAACTCAGCGCGCAGTTGATGAAGTCGGGGCCGGGACAGTAAGCGCTCGCTGTAAGCGTGATCAAGCAGCCGCTGAAACGAGAACGCGCCGGACGATGCCGGCGCGTTTTCGTTGGCGCATCGATCTGGCGGGCGTCGTCACCGCCCGCTGCACCTTTAGCTCTGCATCAACCGCTTCTGGCGCCCCACGCTCATGATGAGCCCGATCGCCACGCCGAGCGTGGTGAGCGCGGTGCCGCCATAGCTCATGAACGGCAGCGGCACGCCCACCACGGGCAGAATGCCGCTCACCATGCCGATATTGACGAATGCGTAGGTGAAGAACGCCATCGTGAGCGAGCCGGCCAGCAATCGCCCGAAGAGCGTTGCGCCGTTCGCGGCGATATAGAGCCCGCGCGCGATGAGGCACATGTAGAGCGTGAGCAGCACGAGACCGCCCGCCATGCCGAACTCCTCCGAAAACACGGCGAAGATGAAGTCGGTGTGCTTCTCGGGGATGAATTCCAGATGCGACTGCGTGCCCTTGAGCCAGCCCTTGCCGAGCGGGCCGCCCGAGCCGATCGCGATCACGGCCTGGATGGTGTGGAAGCCCTTGCCGAGCGGGTCGGAGGTCGGGTCGAGCAGCGTGCAGATGCGGTGCTTCTGGTAGTCGTGCATGAGCGGCCAGTTCACCTGCGGCTGGCAGATCTTGTCCTGGAACGCCGCGATCGAGGCCACGGCGATCACGCCCGCGATCAGCACCGGCACGATCAGCTTGAACGAGAGCCCCGCGAAATAGATGACGAAGAGCCCCGAAGCGAACACGAGCACGGCGGTGCCGAGGTCGGGCTGCTTGGCGATCAGGCCCACGGGCACGAGCAGGATGATGAAACCCATGACGAAGTCGTACCAGCGCACCACGCCTTCGCGGCGCTGGTAGTACCACGCGAGCATCAGCGGCGTGGCGATCTTGAGGATCTCCGAAGGCTGGATCACGACGCCCACGTTGATCCAGCGCTTCGCGCCCTTGCGCGTGAGGCCGAATAGCGCCACGGCAACGAGCAACGCGATGCCGAAGGTATAGACCGGCACCGCGAAGCGCATCAGTGTGTTGGGCGGCACGTTGGCGAGACCCCACATCAGCACGAAGGTGAGCATGATGTTGCGCAGCTGGTCTTCCACACGGCCGGGCACGTCGAGGCTCGCGCTGTACAGCGTGACGATGCCCACGCACAGCAGCAGGAACACGGTGAGCGCGAGCGGGCGGTCGAAGCCGAGGAACATCTTGCGCAGCGTGTCGAGCACCGCGCGCTTGTCGATCTTGTCGAACTGGAAGAAGGGCATGGTGATTCCTTACTCGTCGATGCCGCCGGTCGCGGGCTTGGGCGGCGGCGCGAGCGTGGCCGCGTCGGGTGCGCTGGCGGGGCGGCGCGGACGATGGGGACCGGGGCCGAAGTGGCGGGGCACGGAGACGGGCGCGGGACGGGCGGCACCCGCGTCGGACGCGCCATCGGCGCTGGCGGTGCCGCCGTTCACGGCGTCGATCGCAGCGCTCGCATCGGGGCTGACCGGCTGGCGGGGTTTGCCGCTCTTGCCTTTTGCCGCGGCGGCGCTGGCAGGCGTCGGCCGCGCGGCCGCGCCGGAAGACGGCACAGCACTCGAGGCAGCCGTCGCAGCGGCCGCGCCCGAGGCGTTCGAAGCTGCCGCCGCAGCGGAAGCTGCCGAAGCCGCCTCGGCGGCCGATGCCGCACGGGGAATCGGCAGCGGCGTGAAGCCGGCGGCGACCCGCACGGGCTGCGGCGCAGCGGGGAGCGCGGGCGCGGCCGAGGCGGGCGCGGCGCCTGAAGCGGCCGCGGCGCCCGAAGCTTCTGCGGGCGCGCCGATCTCGGGTGCCGACGCGTCTTCGGTGGCAGAAGCCGCAGCGTTCACGGCCGCTTGTTCGGCGCCAGGCTTCAGGCGGTCGACGAGATAGTAGTCGAGCACGCGGCGCGCGATCGGGCCAGCGGCCTGCGCGCCCCAGCCGCCGTTTTCGACGATCAGCGCGAGCGCGATCTGCGGCTTCTCGGCCGGCGCGAACGCGATGAAGAGCGCGTGGTCGCGCAGGTTTTCGGCGAGCGCGTGCGCCTTGTACTTGCCGCCCTGCAGCGAGAACACCTGCGCCGTGCCGGTCTTGCCCGCCGACGTGTAGGGCGCGTTGCGGAACACCTGGTAGGCCGTGCCCGACTGATTCATCGTCACGTTTTCCATGCCTTGCTTCACGACGTCGATGTCGGCCTGGCTCACGTTCAGACGCCCGCTTTCGCTCGGCACCGTGAGGCGCTGCTGCTTCGTGATCGGATTCTCGATTTCCTTCACGAGGTGCGGCTTCATGAGCACGCCGTTGTCGGCGAGCGTGGCCGTGGCGTGCGCGAGCTGCAGGATCGTGAACGAGTTGTAGCCCTGGCCGATGCCGAGGCTGATCGTCTCGCCTTCATACCACCTTTGCTGCTCGGGCTTGCGGTACGCCTTGCGCTTCCATTCGGTGGACGGCAGGATGCCGCGCGCTTCGCCCGCGATGTCGATGCCGGTGAGCTGGCCGAAACCGAGCGGCTTCATGAAGTTGGCGATGTTATCCACGCCAAGATCGTGCGCGAGCATGAAGAAGTAGGTGTCGTTCGACACCATGATCGCGCGGTTCATGTCGATCCAGCCCTGGCCGGAGCGCACGTCGTTGTTGAAGCGGTGGCCGCCGAACATGTAGAAGCCGGGGTCCGAGAAGCCCCACTGTGGCGTGCGCTTGTGCAGCGTGAGCGCGGCGAGCGCCATGAACGGCTTGTAGGTCGAGCCCGGCGGATACGTGCCGTGCAGCGGGCGGTTGAGCAGCGGGTGATCGGGCGAGTTGTTGAGCTCGTCCCAGGTCTGCTGGTCGATGCCGTCCACGAACGAATTCGGATCGAAGCTCGGCGCCGAGACGAAAGCGAGAATGTCGCCCGTGGCAGGCTCGATCGCGACGAGCGCGCCGCGCTTGCCCGCGAACGCCTGCTCGGCCACCTGCTGCAGGCCGATGTCGATCGACAGCACGAGGTTGTTGCCGGGCGTGGCCTGCGTGCGCGAGAGCGTGCGCACGGGGCGGCCGCCCGCCGTCACTTCCACTTCCTCGAAGCCCGTCAGGCCGTGCAGCTCGGTTTCATAGCTCTGCTCGACGCCGATCTTGCCGATGTAGTCGGTGCCGTTGTAGTTGTTCGCGTCGAGACGCGGATCGAAGTGCTCGGGATCGCTGTCGTTCTTGTCGGAGAGGTCGTCGATGCGCTCCTGGTCGCGCTGCGAAATCCGGCCGATATAGCCGATCACGTGCGCGGCCGTGGGCCCGAGCGGATACTGGCGGAACAGGCGCGCGCGCACTTCCACGCCGGGGAAGCGGAAGCGCTGCGCCGTGAAGCGCGCGACTTCGTCGTCGGTGAGGCGCGTGCGGATCGGCAGGCTCTCGAAGTTCTTCGAGTCTTCGAGGAGCTTCTTGAAGCGGCGGCGGTCGCGCGCGTCGATGGGGATCACGGTCGAGAGCTGGTCGATCGTGTCGTCGAGCGTGCCGGTGAGCTTCGAGGGCGTGATTTCGAGCGTGTACGCCGAGTAGTTCTTGGCGAGCACGACGCCGTTGCGGTCGGTGATGATGCCGCGGTTCGGCACGATCGGCGCGACGGAAATGCGGTTTTCGTCGGCTTGCAGCGAGTACTTGCTGTGGTTCCAGACCTGCAGATAGAGGAAGCGCAGCGCAATCAGCCCGAAGCAGACGAACACGAACAGCCCCGCCGCCGCGACGCGTACGCGGAACTTCGAGAGCTGCTGCTGGGTGTCCTTGAATTCGGTCATGCTGTCAGGCGCAGGCCCCGCTGTTCCGCGTGCGGGGAACAGCGAGCCGGGGTGCGTAAGGATTAGTCAAGCGAGTCTTCCAGCGGCGAGCGGCGCGCGCCGCTCAAATGGGCCGGGTATCGTCGGGATCGACGGGACGCCGCTGCGGCAGCAGCAGCAGCAGGCTCGCGACCGGCCAGAGGATGGCCTCGGCGAAGCCGCTGACGAGATAACCCCAGCCGGGAAACGAAGCGCCCATCAGCAGACGGATCACGAACGGCACGACCTGCGCGCCGACCAGCATGGGCATGACGGCGAACGTTTGCAGTCCGATCGGCATCCACAGCACGCGGCGGTGAATGGTGATCGCGCCGAACGAAAGCAGCGTGTACGCGAGCGCGTGTTCGCCGAGCAGGCTCGCGTTGTGGACATCCATGAGGAGTCCGAGCAAGAACGCGACGCCCATGCCGACCTTGCGCGGCTGGTGAATGTTCCAGAACAGCAGCACGAGCGCGACGAAGTCCGGCACGCCGGGCAGCTTGCCCCAGGGCAGCAGGTTCAGCAGGAAGGCCGCCGCAAGGCTGAAAGCGATGAAGTACGGATTGACCGGCTGCAGGATGTATTGCGGACGCGGCATCAATGTCCCCCTTGCTCGACGGCCTTCGCCGCCTCTTCCCGGAGGCTCTTTCCGGACTTTCTCTCGGGCTGCTGTTGCTGCGCCGGTTGCTTCTCCGCCGCGGCCGCTTGTGCGCCATTCGTCGCCGGTTTGGCCGGCGAGGGGGCGACGGCGGGTGCGGCACCCGATGCGGCGGCGGGTTTCCCCTTCGCGTCATCGGCTTTCTTGTCGCTCTTCTTGTCCGCGCCCTTGGCGGCCTTCTTCTTCGCGTCCTTCGCCTCGGCGGCCGCGGCCTCTTCGGCTGCGATCGGGTTGGGCGGCACCTGCGGAACATAGTGGAGCACGAGCACCTGGCGCGCCCCGCGCACGGCGGCGAGCGGCAGGCAGACCACGCGTGCGAATGCGGTGTCGGCCTGCTTGTCCACACGCAACACCTTCGCGACCGGCAGACCTTGCGGATAGATGCCGTCGAGCCCGCTCGTCACGAGTTCGTCGCCTACCTGCAGATCGGCGCTGATCGGCACGAAGCGCAGATCGAGCAGGTCGCCCTTCGCCGTGCCATAGATCACGCTGCGCAGGCCCGTGCGCACGACCTCGACCGGCACGGCCTGGTCCTTGTCGGTGACGAGCGTGACTTCGGACTGCATGGGAAACACGCGCGTGACCTGGCCGATCACGCCGTCCTCGGTCAGCACCGGCGAGCCATTCTGGATACTTTGCTGCGAGCCGACACCGATCACGACCTTCTGCGTGAACGGGTCGCGCGTGTCGTACTGGATGTCGGCCGGCGTGGTATGCGCGCCAATGCGTTGCGAGAGTTGCAGCAGGGCGCGCAGATGCGCGTTTTCGGCGGCGAGCGAAGCGGCCTCGTTGGCCTGCTGCGAAAGCTGGAGATTGCGTGCGTGCAACTGCGTGTTTTCGGTGCGCAGCGTGGAGCTCGTGACGGCCAGATCGGCGGCGCCCATAAAGAAGTCGCGCGGCACGAGGGCCGCGCGTTGCAGCGGGTACAGACCCGCGCCGAGCACCCCGCGCACGATATCGAGCGTCTTGAAGCGCGCGTCGGAGACCAACAGCGTGAGCGACAGCACGACGAAGAAGATCAGCCGTGCGAGTGCCGATGGGCCCTGCTTAAAGAGGGGCGGCGGACTGTATTCCATGGTCGGCGCCGGGGGCGTGTGCGGTTCGGTGAAACGGAGGGTAAAACTGTGGCGCCCCGAAGGGCGCCTCGTTGCGGACGGCGCGGCGGCGCGTGTGCCGCCCTGCCGTCAGTTGCGCAGCGGCGCCGAAACCGCGCCGCGCGCGGGCGCGGCGGTGCGCGAAGCGCTTACTCGTACGAGAAGATGCTGCCAAGCTTGTCCATGCGCTCGAGCGCCATGCCCGAGCCACGCACGACGCAGGTGAGCGGGTCTTCGGCCACCAGCACCGGCAGGCCGGTTTCTTCGGCGAGCAGGCGGTCCAGGTCGCGCAGCAGCGCGCCGCCGCCCGTGAGCATCATGCCGCGCTCGGCGATGTCGGCGCCCAGTTCCGGCGGCGTTTGCTCGAGCGCGATCTTCACCGAAGAGACGATCTGGTTCAGCGGGTCGGTCAGCGCTTCGAGAATTTCGTTGCTCGAGATCGTGAAGCTGCGCGGGATACCTTCGGAAAGGTTGCGGCCCTTCACTTCCATTTCCTTGACCTCGGAACCCGGGAAGGCCGAGCCGATTTCCTTCTTGATCGCTTCGGCGGTTTGCTCGCCGATCAGCATGCCGTAGTTGCGGCGGATGTAGTTGACGATCGCTTCGTCGAACTTGTCGCCGCCCACGCGCACCGAGCCCTTGTAGACGATGCCGCCGAGCGAGATCACGCCCACTTCGGTCGTGCCGCCGCCGATGTCGACGACCATCGAGCCCGTGGCCTCCGAAACCGGCAGGCCCGCGCCGATTGCGGCGGCCATCGGCTCTTCGATCAGGTAGACCTGCGAGGCGCCCGCGCCGTGCGCGGCTTCCTTGATCGCGCGGCGCTCGACCTGGGTCGAGCCGCATGGCACGCAGATGATGATGCGCGGCGACGGCGAGAACATGCGCGACTCGTGCGCCGTCTTGATGAACTGCTTGATCATCTGCTCGGTGACCGTGAAGTCGGCGATCACGCCGTCCTTCATCGGGCGGATGGCTTCGATGTTGCCCGGCACCTTGCCGAGCATTTGCTTGGCTTCCTTGCCGACGGCCTGGATCGTCTTCTTGCCGTTCGGGCCGCCTTCCTGGCGGATGGAAACGACCGAGGGTTCGTCGAGGACGATGCCCTTGCCGCGCATGTAGATCAGGGTGTTGGCGGTGCCGAGGTCGATCGCCAGGTCGTTGGAGAAGTAGCTACGCAGAAAACCGAACATTCAAAAATCCTGTCTCGCTTGTGGCCGTCCTTCCAGCTTCATGGGCGAGGGCGGCAGCGGATAATTAAACAGCCCCAGGGCGCCATGCGCCGCCACGAAAGCACCTCGAACGCACTGCGGAGGGCGTCACGGAGGGCCTAACCAGCGGCGCCACGAGGGGCCTGAAACTGCGGGGATGGTTACCGGAGGCAGCCTGGCTGCGCCGCCCGTTTTATCTCGTCCGGCCGCATCGTGCTGCGGTCGGAGCTGAAAGGCGTATGCAAGGCGGTCCGGGTTTGGGTCGAACGCGTAATGATACCTTATAATTTTGCCTGTTTTGCAGGATCCGGAAGTCAGTTTTTGACCTCATCGAAGCTTTCCTCCAGAGCCGGATCCGGCGCGATAAACCGCTGTTGCAGCACCGATTTTTCCGCACCGCCGCAGCAGCCTCTTTTTTCCGGTGACCGCATGGCCCTGACCCTGAACGATGTGAAGCGCATCGCGCATCTCGCGCGCCTCGAACTGGCCGACGCCGAAGCCGGCAACACGCTCGAACGCCTGAACGGCTTCTTCGGCCTCGTCGAGCAGATGCAGGCCGTGGACACGACCGGCATCGCACCGCTCGCCCACCCGATCGAGCAGATCGAGGATGTCGCGCTGCGCCTGCGCGAAGACGCCGTGACCGAAATCGTCGACCGCGAGGCGCTGCAACGTCCCGCGCCCGCGGTGCAGGACGGACTGTACCTCGTGCCGCGCGTGATCGAGTAAGCGCGCAGCTTTTTTTTGCCATTTTCGAAATCCTTCGAGTTGTCCGAACAGTTCGAAAAGGCACGGACTCCCGGGTTTTCGCGGGTTTTCCGGGAAGCGGCCCGGCCGCTTTCCGGACGGCGCATCGATCTGACTTCGACCGCGCCGTGACGTTCTTCCAGGAATCACGCAATGCATGACAAAAGCTTGACCGAACTGCGCGCCGCGCTGGCTGCGAAGGAGTGCTCCGCAGTCGAGCTGGCCCAGCACTTTCTCGGCCGGATCGAGGCGCATCGAGATCTGAACGCGTTCGTCGACGTCAATCCCGAATTGACGCTCGCCCAGGCCAAGGCCGCCGACGCGCTCCTGCACTCGGGCCACGCGGGCCCGCTCGCGGGCGTTCCGCTCGCGCACAAGGACGTATTCGTCACGCGCGGCTGGCGCTCGACGGCCGGCTCGAAGATGCTCGCGAACTATGTGAGCCCGTTCGACGCCACCGTCGTCGAGCGCCTCGAGCGCGCGGGCATGGTCTGCCTCGGCAAGACCAACATGGACGAATTCGCGATGGGCTCGTCCAACGAGAACTCGCATTTCGGCGCCGTGAAGAACCCGTGGGACAAGAAGGCCGTGCCCGGCGGCTCGTCGGGCGGTTCCGCCGCGGCCGTCGCCGCGCGCCTCGCACCCGCCGCCACCGGCACCGACACGGGCGGCTCGATTCGCCAGCCGGCGTCGTTCACGGGCGTGACGGGCATCAAGCCCACGTATGGCCGCGTGTCGCGCTACGGCATGATCGCGTTCGCCTCGTCGCTCGACCAGGGCGGCCCGTTCGCGCTGAATGCCGCGGACTGCGCGTTGCTGCTGAACGCCATGGGCGGTTTCGACGAGCGCGACTCGACGAGCCTCACGCACGAGCACGAGGACTACACGCGCTTCCTCGGCCAGCAGTGGAGCGCCGACGCGTCGGCCGACAAGCCGCTCGCGGGTCTGCGCATCGGCCTGCCGAAGGAGTACTTCGGCGCGGGCCTCGCCGACGACGTGCGGGCTGCCATCGACGCCGCGCTCAAGACGTACGAGTCGCTTGGCGCGTCGCTCGTGGAAGTCACGCTGCCGAAAACCGAGCTGTCGATCCCCGTGTACTACGTGATCGCCCCGGCGGAAGCCTCGTCGAATCTCTCGCGCTTCGACGGCGTGCGCTTCGGCCATCGTGCGGCCGAATACCGCGATCTGCTCGACATGTACAAGAAGTCGCGCGCCGAGGGCTTCGGCCCCGAAGTGAAGCGCCGCATTCTGGTGGGCACCTACGTGCTCTCGCACGGCTACTACGACGCGTACTACCTGCAGGCGCAGAAGATCCGCCGCATCATCGCGCAGGATTTCCAGCAAGCGTTCAGGCAGTGCGACGTCATCATGGGACCGGTCGCGCCGAGCGTGGCCTGGGACCTGGGCGCGAAGGGCGACGATCCGCTGCAGATGTACCTCGCGGACATCTACACGCTGTCGACCAGCCTCGCGGGCCTGCCCGGCATGAGCGTGCCGTGCGGCTTCGGCGCGGGCGCGAACGCGCAGCGGCCCGTCGGTCTGCAGATCGTCGGCAACTATTTCAACGAGGCCCGCATGCTGCAGGTCGCCGACGCTTTCCAGCGCGCGACCGACTGGCATCGCAAGGCGCCGGCAGAGGTGTGAACATGGCAACACAGTGGGAAGTCGTTATCGGTCTCGAAACGCACGCGCAATTGTCCACCGCGTCGAAGATCTTCTCGGGCGCCTCGACGCAGTTCGGCGCGGCGCCCAACTCGCAGGCCTGCCCCGTCGATCTCGCGCTGCCGGGCGTGCTGCCGGTGATGAACCGCGGCGCCGTGGAGCGCGCGATCCAGTTCGGCCTCGCGATCAACGCGACGGTCGCGCCGCGCAGCATCTTCGCGCGCAAGAACTACTTCTATCCGGACCTGCCGAAGGGCTATCAGATCAGCCAGTACGAGATTCCGGTCGTGCAGGGCGGTCAGATCACCATTCAGGTTCCTGCCAACGAAAAGGCCGGCAAGGAAGCGTACGAGAAGACCATCAATCTCACCCGCGCGCACCTCGAAGAGGACGCCGGCAAGTCGCTGCACGAAGACTTCGCGGGCATGACGGGCATCGACCTGAACCGCGCCGGCACGCCGCTGCTCGAAATCGTCACGGAGCCCGAAATGCGCAGCGCGGCGGAAGCGGTCGCGTACGCCAAGTCGCTGCACACGCTCGTCGTGTGGCTCGGCATCTGCGACGGCAACATGCAGGAAGGCTCGTTCCGTTGCGACGCCAACGTTTCGGTGCGCCCGGTCGGCCAGAAGGAGTTCGGCACGCGCGCCGAGATCAAGAACCTGAACTCGTTCCGCTTCCTCGAAGAGGCGATCCAGTACGAAGTGCGCCGCCAGATCGAGCTGATCGAAGACGGCGGCACGGTGGTGCAGGAAACGCGTCTCTACGATCCGGACAAGCGCGAAACGCGCTCGATGCGCAGCAAGGAAGACGCGCACGACTACCGCTACTTCCCCGACCCCGACC
Source organism: Paraburkholderia sp. JHI2823 (assembly GCF_038900695.1). Classification (NCBI taxonomy): domain Bacteria; kingdom Pseudomonadati; phylum Pseudomonadota; class Betaproteobacteria; order Burkholderiales; family Burkholderiaceae; genus Paraburkholderia; species Paraburkholderia sp. JHI2823. Next base: position 155,893 of record NZ_JAYMRY010000008.1, read on the forward strand.
TCATGCCGCTCGTGATCGACGCGGCGTGGGTCGAGCGCGTGAAGGGCGAGATGCCCGAGCTGCCAGCGACGATGCAAAAGCGTTTCGTCGAGCAGTACGGCGTGACGCCGTACGATGCGAACGTGCTCACGTCTTCGAAGGCGATGGCCGCGTACTTCGAAGCGGTCGTCGCGAAAGCCGGCGCCGCACAAGCAAAGGCCGCCGCGAACTGGCTGATGGGCGAGGTCTCGTCGCAGCTGAACCGCGAAGGCCTGGAAATCGACGCTTCGCCGGTCTCGGCCGCGCAGTTCGCGCTGCTGCTCGCGCGCATCGCCGACGGCACGATCTCGAACAAGATCGCCAAGGAAGTCTTCCAGGCGATGTGGGACGAGAAAGCCGTGGACGAGGCCGCCGTCGACCGCATCATCGAAGCGAAGGGCCTCAAGCAGATCTCCGACACCGGCGCGCTGGAAGCGATCATCGACGAGGTGCTCGCGGCGAACGCGAAGTCGGTCGAGGAATTCCGCGCGGGCAAGGAAAAGGCGTTCAACGCGCTGATCGGCCAGGCGATGAAGGCCACGAAGGGCAAGGCGAATCCGCAGCAGGTCAACGAACTGCTGAAGAAGAAGCTCGGCTGAGTCGGGGCGAGTCCGGCCCGATTCGGGCATGCTGCAAGGCGGCGTCGTGCGTAGCAGTGCGGCGCCGCCTTGCCGCTTCAGGCGTCTTGCCACGGCGAGCGCTCGCTTCACCGCCGCTCGAATCACGAGAAAGGAGAACAACATATGTCCAAAGTCCCGAGTCTCGACGATTACCGCGTGCCGTACTTCAGCAGCAAGAAGTCGGAGACGTTCTCGCTGTCGGCGCTCGATGCGGCTGCAAGGCCATTCTCGACCGGCACCAAGGAAGGCGATCGCAACCGCCTCGCCGAGATCGGCAACAAGCTCGACCTGCTTCAGGAGCGTTTGCACGCGCAGCGCCATCAGCGCGTGCTGCTCGTGCTGCAGGGCATGGACACGAGCGGCAAGGACGGCACGATCCGCGGCGTGTTTCACGAGGTGGATCCGCTCGGCCTGCGCATCGTGCCGTTTCGCGCGCCCACGCCCATCGAGACGGCGCGCGACTTTCTCTGGCGCGTGCATCTGCAGGTGCCCGGAGCGGGCGAGCTGGCGATCTTCAACCGCAGTCACTACGAAGACGTGCTCGTGCCGCGCGTGCTCGGCCAGCTCAACGCGGCCGAGTGCGAGCGCCGCTACCGGCAGATCCGCGATTTCGAGGCGCTGCTTGCCGAAAACGGCACGTCGATCATCAAGTGCATGCTGCACATCTCGAAGGACGAGCAGCGAAGCCGCATCCAGGCGCGCATCGACGATCCCACCAAGCACTGGAAGTTCGACGTATCGGATCTGGAGGCGCGCAAGCATTGGGACGCTTATCAGGCCTCGTACCATGACGCGCTCGTGGCCACCTCCACCGAATACGCGCCGTGGTACGTGATTCCCGCCAATTCGAAGTCGCATCGCAATCTCATGGTGGCCGAATTGCTGCTGCGCCTCATGGAAAGCCTGAAGCTCGAATATCCGCCGGCCAAGGCCGAGCTCAAGGGTCTCAAGATCGAGTGAGGCCGACCGTATTCCTTCGCGCCGCGCAGTGCAGACCGCGGTCAGACTTTGGCGCGGCGCGAGGCAACACAAAATCAAGAGGAAAGAAGACATGTTGCGTGTGATCACCGCGAATCTGAACGGCATCCGCTCGGCGGCGAAGAAGGGCTTTTTCGAATGGTTCGGCGAACAGAAGGCCGACGTGCTCTGCGTGCAGGAAATCAAGTGCTCGCAGGACGACATGACACCCGAGTTCCTCGCGCCGCACGACTTCACCGGCTACTTCCAGCATGCGGTGAAGAAGGGCTATAGCGGCGCGGGCGTCTACTCGCGCCACGAGCCCGACGAAGTCATCATCGGCTTTGGCAGCGAGGAGTTCGATCCGGAGGGGCGCTATGTGGAAACGCGCTTCGGCAAGCTTTCCGTCATTTCGGTCTACATACCATCTGGCTCGAGCGGCGACGAGCGCCAGGCCGCGAAGTACCGTTTCATGGACGAGTTCATGCCGCACCTCGAGGCGCTCAAGCGCGAGCGCGAAGTGATCCTGTGCGGCGACGTGAACATCGTCCACAAGGAAATCGACATCAAGAACTGGAAGGGCAACCAGAAGAACTCCGGCTGCCTGCCCGAAGAGCGCGCGTGGCTCACGAAGCTGTTCGACGACGTGGGCTACGTGGACGTCTTCCGCACGCTCGACCCGCGCCCCGAGCAGTACACGTGGTGGAGCAACCGCGGCCAGGCGTATGCGAAGAACGTGGGGTGGCGCATCGACTATCAGATCGCGACGCCGGGCATTGCGCACAAGGCGAAGAAGACGTCGATCTTCAGGGATATCAAGTTCAGCGACCACGCGCCGCTGACCGTCGACTACGACTACAAGGTCAAAGGCTGACGATCAGCCTGGCGTGAGGCGCCCGGTTCAGGGCGCCGATACGACCTTGCGTTTCTGGATAGCCGCGATGCCCTCGTAGTCGGGCAGCTCGGCGAGCGGCTTGCCGATGGCCTTTGCGTAAAGCGGCATCATGTCGACGAGGCGCTTGACGATATCGGCGCGGCGCGCCGGCGTGTAGGGATGCACGTAGATGAAGCCCTGATCGCGGTCGGCGCGCGTCGCCACCGCGAGCTTGTCCCAGGCCGTGATCGCGGCGCGTGGATCGAAGCCCGCGCGCGCGGCGATATCGCTGCCGATCACGTCGGCTTCGGTTTCGTCGGGGCGGCCGTAGTGCATCTCCACGAGCTGCGAGCCGATGCCGAGCGGAAACACGCCGAGATCCGCGAGACCGAAGAGTTGCGGCACGCTGCCCGATTCGATCTGCGCGGCCTCCTGTTCGCCGAGGCGCTCGCGCACGTGCTCGCGCACCGCGTGGGCGATCTCGTGGCCGAGCAGCACGCCGAACTCGTTGTCGTTGAGCTTCACGCGGTCGAGCAGGCCGCCGTACACGACGATCTTGCCGCCCGGCAGCGCGTACATGCGGATATCGGTCGAGCGGATGACCGCCACTTCCCATTTCCAGTTCTTGACGCGATCGCTCCACTTCTGCGCATAAGGTGCGAGACGGTCGACGAAGGCGCGCACACGCTGCACGTGCGGATCGCTTTCGGCGTAGAGGCGGTTCGAATGCGCCGCGCCGCGCACGATCTCGTTGAACTCGGCGGTGGCCTGCGCTTCGAGCATCGGCGAGGGAATCAGATTGCGGTAGACGGCTGCGTTGCCGAAGCGCACCACGCGGCCCGTGTTCGGCGCGCCGGGGGAGAGGTTGGCCGCCGCGACGTTCGCGCCCGCACCGCCATTTGCAGCGCCGTTCGCGTTGTTTGTCGGGTTCGTTGCGACATTGCCGGCGTTCGCAGCGCTGCTCCCCGGTGCCAATGCGGTGTTGGCCGGCACGGCCGCCGGGTTGTCGGCGGACCACGCATCGCCCGCGCAAAAAGCCGCTAAGGCCGCCGCGATGGCCAGCGCGAGCGTCCGGGCGCGCATGCCGCGGCGCAGCGGCGCGCGCGGGCTTTGCACGGCGGTCTCAGGCGTGCTCACGGCCGGATTCTCCAGGGGGCGATACGAATGAGCAGGAGCATACCGGGTACCGCGAGCAACGTGCAGACGATGAAGTAGTCGAACCAGCCGATCTGCGCGACCACGTAGCCGCTCGCGGCGGAAGCCAGCGTGCGCGGCACGGAGGCGAGGCTCGTGAAGAGCGCGAACTGCGTGGCGGTGTAGCGCGGATCGGTCGTGCTTGCAATATAGGCGGTGAACGCGGCGAGCGTGAGGCCCGTGGCGAAGGTCTCGAATCCATAGACGAGTGCCAGCGCCACGGCGCGCGGGTCGAGCGTGAACTGCACGTTCGCGCCAACCAGCCCCGCGGCCCACGAAACCGCGTGGCTCACGGCGAGCACGGCGTCATAGATGGCCGCGAGCGAGGGCGAGCCCGGGCCGAGCTGCGCGAGCCACGCGAAGCCGAGCGTCGAAATCATCTGCAGGAAACCGAAGATCCACAGCCCGCGCCCGATGCCGATCTTCACGAGCGCCACGCCGCCGATGATGCCGCCCGCGAGACTCGCGCCGAACGCCGTCATCTTGGCGATCACACCGATCTCGGTGCGCGAGTAGCCGATGTCGAGGAAGAACGATGTGGACAGCGTGGTCGCCATCGTATCGCCGAGCTTGTAGAGAAAGATGAAGGCAAGCACGAACAGTGCCGCGGCGAGGCCGTCGCGCTGCACGAACTCGGCGAACGGCTGCACGATCGCTTCGCGCAGGTTCTTCGGCGGCGCGCCATGCACCTGGGGCTCGCTCACCATGAGCGTCATGATCATGCCGGGAATCATGAACACCGCCGTGACGACGAACACGGTGCTCCACGGCAGGTGGTCGGAGAGGATCAGCGCGAGCGAGCCGGGCACGAGCGCCGCGATCTTGTACGCGTTCACGTGCACGGCGTTGCCGAGGCCCTGCTGGGTATCCGTGAGCAGCTCGCGCCGGTAGGCGTCGATGGCGATGTCCTGGCTCGCGCCGAAGAACGCCACGAGCGCCGTCAGTGCGGCCACGGTCCAGATCGAATCTTTCGGCGAGACGTAGCCGAGCGTGCCGATGGCGAGCGCCACGAGAATTTGCGTGACCAGCATCCAGCCGCGCCGCCGCCCCGGTTTCCAGCCCGGCAGGCGGGGCACGTAGCGGTCCATGAGCGGCGCCCAGACGAACTTCCACGTGTACGGGAACTGGATCAGCGCGAAGAGGCCGATTTCCTTGAGATTGACGCCCTCGGAGCGCAGCCACGCCTGCACGAGATAGACGAGCGTGAAGAGCGGCAGCCCCGAGGTGAAGCCGAGGAACACGCAGATCAGCATGTGCGTATTCAGATACGCACGCCAGCCGGGGTGGGATTCGTGAGCGGTAAGAGCGGGTGCCTCGTGGGGCGGATTCTGCATGTCGTCGTTAGCGGCGGCGATGTTGGGTTCGATCCTGGGTGCGATCTTGTGTGCGGTCCCAAGGGAACCGGACGGGCGGAAAACCACGCGACGCCGCGCACGGCGTCATTTTTTTCTCACGCGATAGACCGCAAGACTACCACGCCAGTTCACACCCCAACGAACGGTCTGGCCCCCATGGAGCACGGCGCGGTCGAGAATTTCGATGCCGACCTCGGGCGCGAGCGCCTCGAAATCCTTCACCGTGAGAACCCGCACGTTCGGCGTGTTGTGCCACTGGTAGGGCAGCGACTTCGAAACCGGCATGCGTCCGCGCAGCACCGAAAGCCGGTGCGGCCAGTAGCCGAAGTTCGGGAACGAGACGATGCACTCCTTGCCCACGCGGGCCGTCTCGCGCAGGATCGCGGCGGTCTGGTGGATGGTCTGCAGCGTTTGCGACAGGATCGCGAAGTCGAAACTCGCGTCCTCGAAGAGGCGCAGGCCGTCTTCGAGATTCTGCTGGATCACGTTGATGCCGTTCTTCACCGAGGCGAGCACGCCCGCGTCGTTGATCTCGATACCGTAGCCCGTGCACTCCAGTTCTTCGCACAGGAGCGAGAGCAGCGCGCCGTCGCCGCAGCCCAGATCGAGCACCGTGGCGCGCGGCTCGACCCAGCGCGCGATGGTGCGAAAGTCGGGACGGGCGGAAAGACTGTCGAAAGCGCTCTGGTTCATGCGCCCACCTCAGCAGCAATACGTTCGTAGTAGGCGCGCACCACGTTGTGATAGCGCGCGTCGTCGAGCAGGAATGCGTCGTGGCCGTGCGGCGCGTCGATCTCCGCGTAGCTCACCTGGCGCTTGTGATCGAGCAGCGCCTTCACGAGTTCGCGCGAGCGCGCGGGCGCGAAACGCCAGTCGGTCGCGAAGCTCGCCACGAGATATTTCGCCTTCGTGTGCGCGAGCGCGTGCGTGAGGTCGCCGTCATACGCCTTGGCGGGATCGAAATAATCGAGTGCGCGCGTGATCAGCAAATATGTGTTCGCGTCGAAGTAGTCGGCGAACTTGTCGCCCTGATAGCGCAGATACGACTCCACCTCGAACTCCACGTCGAAGCTGAAGTTGTACTCGTTCACGGCGCCTTCCGGGCGGCGCAGCGCACGGCCGAATTTCTCGGCCATGTCGTCGTCGGAGAGATAGGTGATGTGGCCGATCATGCGCGCCACGCGCAGGCCGCGGCGCGGCTTCACGTTGTGCGCGTAGTAGTCGCCGCCGTGGAAGTCGGGGTCCGAGAGGATCGCGGAGCGCGCGACCTCGTTGAACGCGATGTTCTGCGCCGAGAGCTTGGGCGTGGAAGCGATCACGATGCAATGGCCGAGCCGGTCGGGATAGCGCAGGCTCCAGGCGAGCGCCTGCATGCCGCCGAGGCTGCCGCCCATCACCGCCGCGAACTTTTCGATGCCGAAGCGATCGGCCACGCGCGCCTGGGCATCCACCCAGTCCTCGACGGTCACGACCGGAAATTTCGCGCCGTAGGGCCGGCCGGTGGCGGGATCGATGCTCATCGGGCCGGTCGAGCCGAAACACGAGCCCAGGTTGTTCACGCCGATCACGAAGAAGCGATTGGTGTCGAGCGGCTTGCCCGGGCCGACCATGTTGTCCCACCAGCCGACGTTCTTCGGGTCGCTTTCGTAGACGCCCGCCACGTGGTGCGAGGCATTGAGCGCGTGACAGACGAGCACCGCATTGCTGCGCGCGGCGTTGAGCGTGCCATAGGTCTCGACCACGAGGTCGTACCCGGCCAGCGCCGTGCCGTTCTGCAGTTGCAGGGGCTCGTCGAAATGCAGTGTTTGAGGAGCGACGATGCCGATCGATTCCATTCGTTCCGCCTTGGTTTTTCGGGCGGCTAAACGGTGTCGGCGGGCGCGGAGTGCGAAAGGAGTGGCGCAGCTGACGACCTCTTTAGCCGCATTTATATCGAACTCCGGGCTCAGGCCCTGGAGTTCACGCGCCCGCAATCGAGTCAGCAAATCGGCGCGTGGGTATTGCAGAAGGAACGCAGAGTATATCGGAAAAAGTGCAAAGCAATGCGGCTCGCCAGGGGCGCGCCGCCTTCCTTCACGCGCCCGCGCGCCGCGCGAGGCCGCAAGGCGTTATCACTTCGGCGGATGGGCGTCGCGCCAGCGTTTGAGCTGGAAGGCCGCGACGATCATCAGGATGCCGTAGAGGATCGCATAGGCGGCGATCACCCAGATCAGCGAGAGCGCGCCCGCGCCGGGGAAGACCGCGAAGAAAAAGCCGACCGTGGCCGACAGCAGCCCCGAAATCCCCACGGCCCACGGATGCGCGATGGCATGCCGGTACTGGATCGCGTAAATGATCTCGAAGATGCCCGTGAAGAACGCCCAGACGCCGATGATCATCACGAGCACGATGGCGGTCTCGCCGGGCCAGAAAAACGCCACGAGCCCGGCGATCACGCCGATCAGACCGATGACGATGTGGGTCCAGCGCCGCTTGCCGCCGCCGCGCGCGCCGTAGATGAGCGCGAAGGCGCCATCGACGATCGCGTAGGCGCCCCAGATGATGGCGAGCGTGAGCACCGTGAGGCCGGGCATCATGACGGCGAGGATGCCGAACACGATGGCGGCGATGCCGCGCGCGATGAGCCAGCCCCAATGCGCGGAAAGGCTGGCAAGGATGGGAGGCAGGCCGGCGGGAGGAACGGGACGGTTCATGTGGCGGTTCTCCTTATCGTCGCCGCCCGGGCAACACCCCGCGCGGCCGCGCTATTGAAGAAGGATGCGGATCTGCTCGTCGGCGTGCTCGCTCGGCGAACGCGTGAAGCCGCTTTGCGCATAGCGATGCCAGCAACCGATCACATAGCGGACGACCAGATTTGCACGGACCGTTGGATCGTAGCCTCTCGCCGCAGGCTTTGCATTGACGTGGTCGGACCCCGAAACAGATTTGCGCTCGGCCTCCTGTGCCAGATCGACGCGCAGGCATTGGCGCAGCGACGCCTCGACGCGATCGAGCATCTGGTTCACCCGGTCGGCGAGCCGCTCGTGCTCGCCCACGAGGGCTTCGCAGGTCAACACGCGCGTCATGCCGGCGTTGCGCGTGGAAAAGTTGACGAGCATGAGCGCGATGGCGCGCGCCTGCATGACGCCGCTCGGCTCTTTCTCGACGATCTGGTTGATTAGCCCGAAGAGCGTCTGCTCGATGAAGTCGATGAGGCCCTCGTACATCTGGGCCTTGCTCGCGAAGTGGCGATACAGCGCCGCCTCGGAAACGCCAAGGCGCGCGGCCAGCGCTGCGGTGGTGATCCTCTCGCCGCGCGGCGCCTCGAGCATGGTGGCGAGCGTCTGGAGAATGTGTATGCGGCGTTCGCCCGGTTTCGGGCGGGGGGCGCGGCGGGCCGCGCCCGGCGATTCTGCTGCTTCGACTGCTTCGCGCGTTTCTGTCGGCTGCATGGATATCGTCCCTGGCTTTGGCCTCTGGGTGTGCGCTCCCCCGTTTTACTTCGAGCGTCCCGAATGCAGGCCTGGTTTCAGGGATTTTAGCGAACGAATGCGACGATCGACATAGTGGGGCCGTCCGGTGCCCGGCAGGTGCGCCGGCAGATGCCCCGTAATCCATACGGTGCCGATGCCAAGGCCCCGGTAGCGCTTGAGATGGCTGCGGGTGTCTTCGATCAGGATCGCATCCGCGAGCGCCACGCGCGCCTGGCGCAGCGTGCGGCGCAGCATCGCGCGATCGGGCTTGGCGCGCCAGTGACCGCGGGCGCGCATGCCCTCGATGGCGATCACGCGCTCGAACGCGCGATCGATGCCGAGCGCCGCGAGTACCGCGTGCGCATAGTCTTCGGGGCCGTTGGTGAGCACGATCTTGCGGCCGGGCAGCGCGGCGAGCGTGCGGGCGAGGCCGCGCTCGGCATGCAGCATGGCGTGCAGGTCGGGGAACGTGTGCACGACCTTGAGGAAGTCGTGCGGATCGATCCGGTGGTGGCGCGTGAGACCGAGGAGCGCGGCGCCGTAGCGGTGCGTGTAGCTCGTGCGCAGGTGATCGGCCTCGGCGCGGCTCACGCCGAGCGCGTCGATGATGTACTGCGTCATCGCCGCGTTGATGGCCGGAAAGATCGCGCGCGACGCGCAATGCAACGTGTTGTCGAGATCGAATAGCCAGACTGGCGTGCCCGGCGCAGGGGCGACGCGTCGCGGAAGGCGCCGGGCGCCCCTGGCAGTGTGGCGGGAGTCGGTCATTGCGGGGCGTGAGGCGCGGCGGCAGCGAGGCGCTGCCGCCGGGGGGAAGGCGCTCAGTGCGAGCGGATCATCGTGCCGAACGGCTGTTCGGTCAGGATTTCGAGCAGCACCGAGTGCTCGATGCGGCCGTCGATGATGTGCACCGAGCGCACGCCGCTCTTGGCGGCGTCGAGCGCGGACGAGATCTTCGGCAGCATGCCGCCCGAGATCGTGCCGTCTTCGAACAGCGCGTCGATCTCGCGTGCCGAAAGGTCGGTGAGCAGGTTGCCCGCCTTGTCCATGACGCCGGGAATGTTCGTCATCATCACGAGCTTTTCGGCGTTGAGCACCACCGCGAGCTTGCCCGCCACGAGGTCGGCGTTGATGTTGTACGAGAGGCCGTCTTCGCCGAAGCCGATCGGCGAGATCACCGGAATGAATGCGTCGTCCTGGAGCGCCTTCACGACCGCCGGATTGATCGCCTCGACCTCGCCCACCTGGCCGATGTCGATGTACTGACCGGGGTTGTCGCGGTCCGGCATCATCAGCTTGCGTGCGTGGATCAGGCCGCCGTCCTTGCCGGTCAGGCCAACCGCATGGCCGCCGAAGTGGTTGATGAGCGTGACGATGTCCTGCTGCACCTCGCCGCCGAGCACCCACTCGACGACTTCCATGGTTTCTTCATCGGTTACGCGCATGCCCTGGATGAAGGTGCCCTGCTTGCCGATCTTCTTGAGCGCCGTGTCGATCTGCGGGCCGCCGCCGTGCACGATGACCGGATTGATGCCCACGAGCTTGAGCAGGATCACGTCGCGTGCGAAGCCCTGCTTGAGCCGCTCCTCGGTCATGGCGTTGCCGCCGTACTTGATGACGATGGTCTTGCCGTGGTACTGGCGAATGTAAGGCAGCGCTTCGGCCAGGATTTCGGCTTTCAGGGTGGGTGCGATCTGCGAAAGGTCGAGGGGCTCGGACATGGCGGCGGGGACAGGACGTGAATCGGATAGAACTCGCGGACGCAACTCGCGGATGAAATCCGCGAACGAAAAGCGCGGCCGCAAAACGGTCGAAACAGGCCGGATTGTACAGGACTGGCGCGGTGCAGCAGCCAAAACGGCGGGGAAAAACGGCGCGAAAAACGCGGCGAACAGCGGACGAATCGCGGCGCGTGGCAACCCCGGGGGCGAACGCGGCGCGGCTCAGTGGAAGCGGGCGGAACGGGGTAGCGAGGAGGTCGCAGACTCGGGGTGGGGAAGGCGAGGCGGCAGCCACGCGGCCCGGCTGTGGCATCATCTTCGTGTCGCCGACGCATGGTTCGAGAGGAGTGCGCCATGACCGCTTCAGCCGTCCCCGCCGCTGGCATGAAAAGCGCCCGCTGCCCGCGCTGCGGCAACAGCTTCGACTGCGGCAGGAACACCGAACCGTTCGATTGCTGGTGCAAGTCGCTGCCCGCGTTGCCTGCGAACGAACTCGACCCGCGCGGGCGCTGCCTGTGTCCCGAATGCCTCGTGGCAGCCATGGCCCCAGCGCCGGGCGGCGCGCCCAAGGGCGGCCTTTCGATGCCCTGAGTTGCGGCTCGAGCGCGACTTTTGCGAGACCGGCGCCCGGAGGCGGGACGCGTCCCTGTCCGGCCCACACAGGCAGCGTGCGGCCGACGAGCGGTTCGCCTCCTCGCCACTCGGGTTTCAGGAAGGCGGGACGGGCTGCAGCCAATTCGCCCTTTCCCTTTCCAGGTGAGCTTCATCCGGGCCGGGCCGGCCTCCCTCCCACATAATCGCCCCTTGCTTGCAGACGCTGGGTCGTCGACAGGTTCGCGCGTAACCATGCGTCGTTGAGCGCATACTGGCATGCGGCGCGCGCCGCGTACTCGATTTCATCGCACGGCTGCGCGGCGTTGCAGTTCATCCCCTTTCGCTCCCGTAAAATTTGATTTACATCAAAATGTTTGCAAGATTCTTGCGCAGATCTGGAAACGTTCGCGCGATTTCCTGCGCTCGGCGGTAAGGTGCTACCGCTTTGGCGTGGCGGTTTGCAAACGGCAACGCGAGCCCCGAGCGAACGAGACGGCGGGCGGCAATTCGTGTGCGGGCGCATCGGTCGCGGATTACCCAGGTTGAAGCAAACCTTTCAAGATGATGAATCAGACAAGTTTTAGCCGGTAAACTGACATCATGCATCGCATAACCGTCAGTGCTCGTGTCAATCTCAGCCATCTGTTCTGGCTGCGCAGTCTTGCCATCATCGGCCAGCTCTGCACGATCGCGTTCGTGCAGCTCTTCATTGGCGTGCAATTGCCGTTGCCGGCCATGCTGTTCGTGATCGCCCTGGAAGTCGCGTTCAATGGCGTCACCTGGCTGCGCGTCACACAGGATCGCCCGGAGTCGAATCTCGAACTGTTCGGCCAGCTTTGGGTCGATCTGGGTGCGCTTTCCGCACTGCTCTTTCTTTCGGGCGGCACGACCAATCCGTTCGTCTCGCTCTATCTGCCTTCGCTCGCCATCGCGGCCGCCGTGCTGCCCTGGTATCTCACCGGATGGCTCGCGGCCTTCAGCGTCGCCTGCTACGTGCTGCTCGGCTTCGACAGCGTGCCGCTCAATCTCGACAATCCCGCCAACCTGTTCGATTACTATCGCGCGGGCATGTGGGTGAACTTCATGGTGAGCGTGTGCCTGATCGTGTGGTTCGTCGCGCGCATGTCGCGTGCGCTGCGTCAGCGCGATACGGCGCTCGGCGACGCCCAGCAGCGCCTCCTGCGCGATGAGCGCGCCGTGGCGCTCGGCGTGCAGGCGGCCACCGTGGCGCACGAGATCGGCACGCCGCTCTCGACCATCGCCATGCTGACCGAGGAGCTGCGCGACATCGCGCGCACGGATAAGGGTCTCGCGCCCTATACGGCCGACCTCGACCTGCTCGACAAGCAGATCTCGCTCTGCACTTCGGCGCTTGCGCGGCTGAGGAGCCGCGCCTCGTCCACGGGCAGCCGCCAGGTGGTGAGCGAATGGCTCGGGCCGTTCGTCGAGCAATGGCGCCTGCGCCATCCGCACGTGAAGTTCGAACTCCTGGACGACGCACCGGACGACCTCGCCCTCGACGACACCGTCGCGGTCGGCCAGATTCTCACTATCCTGCTCGACAACGCCGCGCGCGCGAGCCGCGATTTCGTGACGTTGCGCGCGTTCCACGCAGCGCGCGCCGGTTACGCTGATTTCGAAGTCTGCGATGCGGGGCCCGGCATTCCCGCATCGCTGCGCGCCTCGCTCGGCGCCGCGCCCGTGGACAGCACGCAAGGCGGTCACGGCGTGGGGCTCTATCTGGCGTTTTCGTCGGCGGCGCGGCTCGGCGGGTCGATCGAGCTCAATGACGTCTCGCCGCCCGGCAGCGCGTCGGGCGAAGTGAGCGGCGCGGACGACGAGGCGTCGCCCGGCGCCGCAACCGGCGGGGGCGCGCGCACCCGCAAGGCGCGCGGCACCCGCGCGGTGCTGCGCTTGCCGGCGAAGCAGGTCAAGGCGGGCGAGGCGGGTCAGGCGAATTCTGCGGCAACGCGCGGGGGTGCAGCGTCCGCGGTTTCGGAGATTGGTTCAGGCGAGGGGCCGGCCCGGCCCGGCGCCGCCTAACAACACGGAGAAATAGGCATGAGCGATATGAGTTTTCTGGTCATCGACGACGACGAAGTGTTCTCCGACATCCTCGCACGCGGGCTCACGCGGCGCGGCTTCGAGGTGAAGCAGGCACACAACGCGGAGGAGGCGATCCGCTTCGCCAATCAGGAGAAGTTCGCGCAGATCACCGTGGACCTGCATCTCGGCAACGATTCGGGCCTGTCGCTCATCGCCCCGCTGCGCGAACTGCAGCCTGACGCGCGCATGCTCGTCCTCACCGGCTACGCAAGCATCGCCACCGCGGTGCAGGCGGTGAAGGACGGCGCGGACAACTATCTGGCCAAGCCCGCGAACGTCGAGATGATTCTCTCCGCACTGCAAAGCGATGCGAGCGCACTGCAGGCCGAGGAAGCCATCGAGCATCCGGCGCCGCTCTCGGTCGCGCGCCTCGAGTGGGAGCACATCCAGCGCGTGCTGGCCGAGCACAATGGCAACATCTCGGCCACGGCGCGCGCGCTCAACATGCACCGCCGCACGCTGCAGCGCAAGCTCGCGAAGCGCCCGGTGCGCCAGTAAGTACGCCCTGCGGGGCAAGCCGGTCGACTAAGCAGGTGAAAAGCTAGTCGGCGGTTTCGTTTTGAACGCAATGCCGCCTCCTCCGTGAGGCGGTTTTTCGTCCTGCAGCGGCATAGGCAAGAATCGACGTAAAATAGGTCTAAATTTCGACCTAATTTGGGAGTCGATATGGAAAATATCTACAGCTTGCTGACGGTCAGCATCTCGGAGTTCAAGCAAAACCCCGGAAAAGTGATAGAGGAGGCGCAGGGCCAGCCGGTCGCAGTGCTAAACCATAACCGCCCCGCCTTCTACACCGTTTCGCCAGAGCTGATGGCCCAGATGGCTGAGCTGTACGACGAGCGTCAGCTCTCAACGTTGGCGGAGTCTCGCCTGAAGTCGGTGGACCGTTCGGTCAAGGTCGACCTCGATGAGCTGTGATGACGCACGACCTGCGGTTCGTGCCCGAGGCGCTTGAGGAATGGGCGGCCCTCGACGGTTCGGTCAAGGCACATTTCAAGACGGCGCTCAAAAAGCGGTTGGAGACGCCACGGGTGCCGGGCGCTGAGCTGGGCGCGCCACGCATGGATTGCTACACAATCAAGCTGCGCGGCGTCGGCTACCGTCTGGTCTACCTGGTCCGTGACGGAGAAAGCCCGCCCGACATCGTCGTACTTGCGGTCGGCCGCCGCGACGGCGGCATCTATGAAGCTGCGGCTACCGCCTGGGAAGAAAGTCAAAAACTTTCCAAAAAGTAGCCGGGGGTGGATAAACTCCGGCTGCATATTGAGCCCGGGTTGCTTTCCTGGGTCGTCGACTCGATCTTCCTGGGTTCCAGGCACCGGTGCTTCGTGAGAACGAGAACAGACCGGTCATGGAAAAGCCCCTGTAAGTCGTTGACCAACAGGGGCCATTTGTGGAATCAGGTGCCGGTTTCAACAGCTCAAGCGATCAGCTTGCCTGCGGGGTCCCTTTTCCATGCGTTGCGCCGCAATTCGGGCTCGCAGTTACAGCACATACCGCGACAAATCTTCGTCCTGCGCCACTTCGCCGAGCGCCTTATCGACATACGCCGCGTCGATGGTCACGCTCTTGCCCGCGTGATTGCCGGCCGCGAACGACACATCTTCCAGCAACTTTTCGATCACCGTATAGAGACGGCGCGCGCCGATGTTCTCGGTCTTCTCGTTCACGGAGAAGGCGATTTCCGCGAGGCGGCGAATGCCGTCTTCGGCGAAATCGAGCTGCACGTCTTCGGTGGCGAGCAGCGCCTGGTATTGCTTGACGAGGCTCGCGTCGGTGGCGACCAGAATCGCTTCGAAGTCCTTCACGGAGAGCGAGTCCAGTTCCACGCGAATCGGGAAACGGCCTTGCAGTTCCGGAATCAGATCGCTCGGCTTCGAAAGATGGAACGCGCCGCTCGCGATGAACAGGATGTGGTCGGTCTTGACCATCCCGAACTTCGTGTTGATGGTCGTGCCTTCCACGAGCGGGAGCAGGTCGCGCTGCACGCCCTGGCGCGAGACTTCGCCGCCGCCGCTGCCTTCGGTGTTGCGCGAGGCGATCTTGTCGATTTCGTCGAGGAACACGATGCCGTTCTGCTCGACGTTCTGCACGGCCTTTTGCTTGACCTCTTCGTCGTTGAGCATCTTGCCCGCTTCCTCGTCGGTCAGGAGTTTCAGCGCTTCCTTGACCTTCACCTTGCGGCGCGTCTTCTTGCCGCCGCCGAGGTTGGCGAACATCGAGCGGATCTGCTCGGTCATGTCTTCCATGCCCGGCGGCCCCATGATGTCCATGCCCACTTGCGGCAGTTCGACGTCGAACTCGATTTCCTTGTCGTCGAGCTGGCCTTCGCGCAGGCGCTTGCGGAAGGTTTGGCGCGTGACATTGTCGCCTTCGCCGTGGCTCGCTGCATCGGACGAACCGAAGCCTACCGGACGCGCGCTCGGCAGCAGGATGTCGAGGATGCGGTCTTCGGCCTGGTCGGTGGCCTTGCTGCGCACTTTGCGCATTTCCGTTTCGCGCGTCTGCTTCACGGAAATTTCGATGAGGTCGCGCACGATGCTGTCCACGTCGCGGCCCACGTAGCCCACTTCGGTGAACTTCGTTGCTTCGATCTTGATGAAGGGCGCGTCTGCGAGCTTGGCGAGACGCCGTGCGATTTCGGTCTTGCCGACGCCCGTCGGCCCGATCATGAGGATGTTCTTCGGCGTGATTTCCTGGCGCAGCGGCTCGGCCACCTGCTGGCGGCGCCAGCGGTTGCGCAGCGCGACGGCCACGGCCTTTTTCGCGTTTGACTGGCCGATGATGTGCTTGTCGAGTTCCGAGACGATCTCGGCGGGGGTCATGGTGCTCATCCTGATTCCTTCTCGTCTGTCCGGCGGGTTACTCGATGGTTTCGATCACGCGGTTGTGATTCGTGTAGATGCACATGTCGCCCGCGATCTCGAGCGATTTTTCGACGATCTCGCGCGGCGAAAGCTCGGTGTTCTCGATGAGCGCACGGGCCGCGGCCTGCGCATACGCGCCGCCCGAGCCGATCGCGCAAATGCCGCCTTCGGGATCGAGCACGTCGCCGTTGCCGGTGATGACGAGCGTGGTTTGCGCGTCGGCGGCGATCAGCATCGCTTCGAGGCGGCGCAGCATCCGGTCGGTGCGCCAGTCTTTCGCCAGTTCGACGGCCGCGCGCGTGAGATTGCCCTGATGCTTTTCGAGCTTGGCTTCGAAGCGGTCGAGCAGCGAGAACGCGTCGGCGGTGCCGCCGGCGAAGCCGACCATGACCTTGCCGCCGTAAATGCGCCGGACCTTCTTCGCGCCACCCTTCATGACGATGTTGCCGAGGGTGACCTGGCCGTCGCCGCCGAGCGCGACCTTGTCGCCGCGCCGCACGGATACGATCGTCGTGCCGTGAAATTGCTCCATATGCGTTCCTTTTTGCCGTTGATGCCGGGGTTGGGTGCGAAAGTGGATTGCCTGCCGCTTTCGGGTGGGCGAGGCGGCGCACGACGTGAGGGGCGCCGCTGCCCGGAATTCCGGTGCGTTGCGCGCGCCAGCGGCGCGCTGCGAGCGCATATCAACTCGATTTTAGGGCGACGCCGGGCATATCAAGGCCCGCGGGATCAAGAAAAACGGCAACCGGGCTAGCCGGGAAGCAGCGCTCGCGGCCGCAAGAATTCCGGACGATGCGCGAGGGGCGCACAAAAGAAAAAAGCGCACGGTGCTCCGTGCGCTTCGACAAGGAAGGCAAATCGTCCGCCGCGAGAACCGGTCTCGCGGCTGGAAAAAAGCTCAATCGCCGAACAGCTTCTGGCGCAGCTCGCGGCGCTCCTGCGCTTCGAGCGAGAGCGTGGCGGTCGGACGTGCGAGCAGACGCGGGATGCCGATCGGCTCGCCCGTTTCTTCGCACCAGCCGTATTCGCCGGACTCGATGCGCGCGAGCGACTGCTGCACCTTCTTGAGCAGCTTGCGCTCGCGATCGCGCGTGCGCAGTTCGAGCGCATGCTCTTCTTCGATCGTCGCGCGGTCGGCCGGATCGGGAACGATCACGGTTTCGCGCAGATTCTCGGTTGTCTGGCCCGCATTGCGGAGAATTTCCGCCTGCAGCTGTTCGAGCCGGTTCTTGAAGAAGGCGAGCTGATCCTCGTTCATGTAATCCTTGTCGCTCATCTTCAGGATTTCGGCTTCGGTCAAGAGTCGTGTCGTCGTCATCTGGCTTGCTTCTTCAATGAGTGAGGCAAAACTGGCACATCTTGCCTGCACTTTTGTGTTGCCCGCAGTGGCCGCGGTGGCCCTTTACCACATTCAACCTTTGCCACCTTGCCAGGCGCATTCACCGCGCCGTCATGCGCGCTGGCGGGCACGGACGATGAACTGTCGTGACGCCGAAGCGCCGCTGCGGGGCCGAACTCCTCTGGAAACCGTTCTTCAGATGCTCCTGAGGCATATATCGTACCGACTGCGCGCTGCGACGCGATGCGCTGCCGGTGAGGCGAACCCTCGTCATTCCGGGGCGCCTTCTTCCAGTGGGGCCGTATTGTAACCGAACCGCAAACTCGAACCGCAAGCGGGAAATCCCTGCGGCGGCCGGCCTTTATTCAACGGGTTTGCGAACCGGACGATATCCAGAAAATATAACGCGCCAATCGTGAAAAAGCGATGGTCGGGTACGTTATTTGGCGTGTAAAAGGGGGAGGACCGTGTTGGGAGGCACGCCGGGACTTGGCCGGCGGTCCCGCTGGCGCGCGGAAAGGGCAGACGAAAACGCCCGGCAGCGCTCCGGGCATCTCTCAAAATAGGCGCGAAAGCGGCGAAATCCTCAGGCGAGGCAGGCGTCCAGCCCGTCGGTGATGAGATCCTGCGGCAGTTCGATGCCGATGAACACCATCTTGCTGCCCTTCTTCTCGATCGGCAGCCACTTGGCGGCAAGATCGCTCCCCATCATCTGGTGCACGCCCTGGAACACCACCTTGCGGTCCACGCCCTTCATATAGAGCACGCCCTTATAGCGCAGCAGGCGCTCGCCGTAGATCTGCAGGATGCCGCCGAGGAAGTCCTCGAGGCGGTTCGGGTCGAAGGGGCGGTCGCTGCGGTAGACGAACGACTTGATCTTGTCGTCGTGGTGCGCATGGTGGTGATGGCCGTGCTCGTGGCCTTCGTGGTTGCACTGGCCGTGATCGTGGTCGCAACTGGCGTGATCATGATCATGCGCGTGGGCGTGCGCGTGGTCATGATCGTGGTCGTGCGCATGATCGTCTTCCGCGAGGAAGTCCGGGTCGATCTCGAGCTTGGCATTCAGGTTGAAGCCGCGCAGGTCGAACACTTCCTTGATGTCGGCCTCGCCGAAATTGACCAGGCGGACCTGCGCCCTCGGGTTCATGTGCAGCACGCGGTGGCGCAGGTCGGCGAGTTCGTCCTCGTCGACGAGGTCCGCCTTCGTGATGAACAGGCGATCGGCGAAACCCACCTGGCGCTGCACGACTTCGTGTTCGTCGAGCTGACGGTTGCCGTGCTTGGCGTCCACGAGCGTGATGATCGCGTCGAGCAGGAATTCGTCGGCGATCTCGTTATCCATGAAGAACGTCTGCGCAACCGGACCCGGATTCGCGAGACCCGTGGTCTCGATCACCACGCGGTCGAAGTCCAGCTTGCCGTCGCGCTTTTGCTGCGCGAGGTCGCCCAGCACCCGGGCGAGGTCGCCGCGAATCGTGCAGCAGATGCAGCCGTTGCTCATCTGGATGATCTGCTCGTTGCTGTCCTGCACGAGGATCTCGTTGTCGATGTTCTCTTCGCCGAACTCGTTCTCGATCACGGCGATCTTCATGCCGTGCTTCTCGTTCAGGATGCGCTTGAGCAGCGTGGTTTTGCCGCTGCCGAGAAAGCCGGTCAGGATGGTGACGGGGATCATGCTGGTTGCCATGCTGTCTGCCTGGTAGATGTTCGGGTGTCGGTTCAGGCGCGCCGTGCTGCGTTCTGGTGCGCCGAAGCATCGGGCCATGCGGCGGCGGGGCGCCGGGCCCCGATGCCTTCGAGTGTTACAACATAACTTCGTATTGAATCACATCCGGGCCGCGCTCGCATGCGAGGGCCTGGCACGAGATCGAATCGGGGTTCGAACGGGCGACCGGAAACGCGTGCCGCCGGGAGAATCCAGATAAGGCCGCCTCAGGCGATTTGCAACAACAAGCCCTTCAGATATTCGCCTTCGGGGAACGCCGTGAGCAGCGGGTGATCGACGCCCGCGCCGAGGCGCTTGAGGATGCGCGCGTCGACCTTGGCGTCGGCGGCGGCGCCCGCCACGATCTTCTGGAACAGCGCCGAATCGATCGCGCCCGAGCACGAGTACGTGAACAGCAGGCCGCCCGGACGCAGCAGTTTGAAACCCGTGAGGTTGATGTCCTTGTAGGCGCGCGCGGCGCGGTCCACGTGCTCGCGCGAGGCCGCGAACTTGGGGGGATCGAGCACCACGAGGTCGAAGCGCTCGCCTTCGTCGTAGAGGCGGCGCAGCGTCTTGAAGGCGTCGGCGTCGAGCCAGGTGGCGAGCGCCGCGTCGAAGCCGTTCGCCTGAACGTTCTTCTGTGCCGTGGCGAGCGCCTCGCCCGACGAGTCGATCGACACGACGCGCTTCGCGCCCCCCTTCATGGCCGCGAGCGAGAAGCCGCCCGTGTAGCAGAAGCAGTTGAGCACCTCGCGCCCGGCAGCGTAGGTCTGCACGAGCGCGCGGTTGTCGCGCTGGTCGACGTAGAAGCCCGTTTTGTGGCCGTTGCGCACGTCCACGTGATAGCGCACGCCGTTCTCGCTCGTGATGATCGTTTCGGGCGGCTCGTCGCCGGCGAGCAGGCCGGTGATCTGTTCGAGCCCTTCCTTTTCGCGGATCGAGACGTCCGAGCGCTCGTACACGTTCGGGCAGCCCGTTGCCGACGTGAGCGCCGCGACGATCGCTTCCTTCCACGCCTCGACGCCCGCGGCCATGAACTGGCACACGATCTGGCTGCGGCCCTCGCCTCCGTCTTCGGTGTATTGGTCGACGACGAGGCCGGGCAGTCCGTCGGCCTCGCCGAAGATGAGGCGCACCGCGCCCGTGCCGCTCACCATCGCGCGGCGGTCGGCCACGGCGCGCTGCACGCGGCGCTTGAAGAACGCATGGTCGATCGGCTCGTTCTCGTCGAAGCTCCACACGCGCGCGCGGATCTGCGAATGCGGGCTATACGCGGCGCGCGCGAGAAAACGGCCGTCCGCCGAGCGCACGATGACGGTCGCGCCGGGGGCGGGCTTGCCGTCCACGCGGTCGATCGCGTTGGCGTAGATCCACGGATGGCGGCGCAGCAGGGATTTTTCTTTCGACGGCTTGAGGGTGACGATATTCATGATGGGTTCGATGCTGGGTAACTGCGCGCGCGGCACGCGGCGTTGCCTGTCGCCGATGGGCTCGCGCCGCTGCGCTTCAGTCGCGCTTTTTGGCGCGCGGATGCGCGGTGTCGTAGACCTTCGCGAGATGCTGAAAGTCGAGCGACGTATAGACCTGGGTGGCCGAAATGCTCGCGTGGCCGAGCAGCTCCTGCACGGCGCGCAGATCGCCGCTCGATTGCAGCAGGTGGGTGGCGAACGAGTGCCGCAGCACGTGCGGGTGCACGTTCGCCGGAATGCCCGCCGCGATGGCCGCGCGCTTCACGCGCTCGCGCACCACACCGGGCGCCATGCGGTTGCCGCGCACGGAGAGAAAGAGCGGGGCGTCGTCGTGCTTCACGAACGCGCCGCGGGCCGCGATCCACGCGTCGAGCGCGTCGAGCGCCTTGCGCCCGACCGGCACGGCGCGGTGGCGGTTGCCCTTGCCGTGCACCTCCACTTCGGCGGCGTCGCGCTTGAGCCAGCCCGCCGATTCGTAGCCCTCGCGCTTCACGTAGCGCACGTCGAGCCCGACCAGTTCCGCGAGCCGCAGCCCCGACGAGTAGAACAGTTCGAGCATCGCGCGGTCACGCAGCGCTTCGGGACCGCCTTCCTGCGCACCGGCAATCGCGGGGGCTTCCATGAGTTGCGCGGCGTCGTCCACGGAAAGCGCCTTCGGCAGCGTCTTCGCGCGCTTGGGCGCCCGCACGGCGGCCACCGGATTCGCCTCGAGTTCGACGCGCCCCGCGAGCCAGCGGTAAAAGGCGCGCCACGCCGAGAGCCGGTGCGCGATCGAGCGCGCGGAGAGGCCCCCGGCGTGCGCGCGCGCCACCGCCCCGCGCACCTGCGCGGCCGTGACCGTTTCGAGGGGCTTGCCGTTGGCAAGCTTCACAAGCTCGCCGAGTTCGTGCGTGTAGCCGCGCAGCGTGTGCTCCGAGAGCCGCCGCTCGTGTTCGAGCATCGCGAGGTATTCGGCGATCGGATCGGTGGAGTTCACGGTTGGCGGCTTCGTTCGGGGCGGTCGGTGAGCGTCAGTGGGGCAGCAGGCGCGTAAGCGCCGCGCTCGCGAGTGCGCCGATCTGCGTGAGGAAATCGGTGGCCATGCCTTCGTGGAAGCGGCGCGCGTCGGGCGAGCCCATCACCAGCAGGCCGAAGGCGTTGCCTTCGGGCGCATCGTTCGAGGCTTGCGCGGGCGCGCGCAGCGCGATGATCGCGACCGATTCGGCGGTGCCCTCGCTCGAATCGAGCCATTGCGCGGCCTCGAAGCCCGTGTTCGCGCCGCAGTAGGGTGTGTCGAGACTGTTCGCGAAGATCCGCACTTCCTCACCGGTATGGCGCGCGAAATCGGCCTGGCCGTAAGCCTCGGCGACGTCCCACAGGCGCAGGGCGGCCTGCGGCATGTCGAATACGTCGCGCAGGTTCTGCGTGATCGTGCGCGGCAGCGCGTACGGATCGCGCTCAGCGATCATCCGCGTGGTCCAGCGGTTGAACTTCGACGCGATCGAATCGTTCTCGTGCCCGTAGCGCAGCAGCTCCGAAAGACGGCGCTCGAGATGCTTGTTCTTCTCGCGCAGCATCTCCATCTGGCGCTCCTGCAGCGACACGGCAGCCTTGCCGTGCGGATTGCCCAGCTTGATCGACGCGAGCAGTTCGGCATGCTCGACGAAAAAATCGGGGTGGGCGAGCAGGTAGTCGGCAACTTCGCGATCGTTCATGTTGTGGACGCGTTGTAGTTGTGAGGCGCGCGCATCGCATTGGGAGGCGCGCAGTCTGTCATGCAGTCGAGTCGTTGGGGGGGCGCGACGTTCTCTCGTCGCGCTGCGCCGCCAGGGTCCAGAGCGCCCGCGCTAGTCGGCCAGCTCGATCTCGCCTTCGAATACCGTCGTGGCCGGCCCCGCCATGGTGAGCGCTGCGGATTCGTCGCGCGCGCCGTCCCAGGCGATGGTCAGCAGGCCGCCGTGCGTGTGCACCTTCACGGGCGAGTCGAGCAGCCCGCGGCGAATGCCTGCCGCCACGGCCGCGCAGGCGCCCGTGCCGCACGCGAGCGTTTCGCCCGCGCCGCGCTCGAAAACGCGCAGCTTCACTTCGTTGCGCGAAACGATCTGCATGAAACCAGCATTCACCTTGTTGGGAAAGCGCGCATGCGTTTCGATGACGGCGCCTTCGGTCTTCACCGGGTACGCCTCGACGTCGTCCACGACCTGCACCGCGTGGGGATTGCCCATCGAGACCACCGACACCCAGCGTCTCGCGCCATTCACGTCGAGCGGCCAGAGCGTGTCGTTGCCTTCGCGGCGGCCTTCGAGGCCGTTGGCGTTGAACGGCACGAGCGCCGGCTCGAACTCGGGGCGGTCCATGTCGACGACGACTTCACCGTTCTCCTGCACGACGAGCGTGATCGTGCCCTTCTGCACTTGCACGCGCACGCGGTTCGAATCGGTGAGCTTGCGCTCGCGCACGAATTTCACGAAGCAGCGCGCGCCGTTGCCACAGTGCTCGACCTCGCCGCCGTCGCAATTGAAGATGCGATAGCGGAAATCCACGCCTTCCACGGTGGGCTTTTCGACGAGCAGCAACTGGTCCGCGCCGATGCCGAAGTGGCGGTCGGCGAGTTCGCGCACGCGCTCCGGCGTGAGCTGGATGTCCTGGCTGTAGCCGTCGAGCACGACGAAGTCGTTGCCCGCGCCATGCATCTTGGTGAATTTGAGTTTCATGCCGGTATTGTAAGCGAGGCGCCGATGAAAACCCGGGCCTCGGCAGTCGTGTTGGGCGCGTGAGCCACCTCTAGCTGTACACGCCCGGCTCGCCGGGCGGCCGCGTCTTGAAGCGCTTGTGCACCCAGTAATACTGCTCGGGAATGCGCGGAATCTGCTCTTCGAGGAATTCGTTCATGCGACGCGCGTCGAGGTCGTCGTCGCCGGTCGGATAGTTTTCCCAAGGTTTGAAGACTTTCAGCCGATAACCCTTGTAATTGGGCAACACCTCACCGATGAACGGCACGACCTGGGCATGACCGACTTTCGCAAGACGCGCCACGGCCGTGAGCGTACACGCGGGCACGCCGAAGAAGGGCACGAACGTGGAGTTGCGCATGCCGTAATCCATGTCGGCGCCGAGCATGACGGGCTTGCGGTCGCGCAGCCAGCGCAGCACGGCGCGCGCGCTGTCCGCGCGGCTCACCATCTCCGCGCCGAAACGGCTGCGGCCCGCCTTGGCCGCGGCTTCGAACTCGGGGTTCGAGAACGGCTGGTAGAGCGAGCCGCACGGCCGGTGCAGCGAGTAGTTGAGGAACATCGAGCCTGCCTCGATGCCCACGAAATGCAGCCCGAGGAACAGCGTGGGCGGCAAGTCGGGATCGGTGAGATCGATCTCGCTGTCGAGTTCGACGATTTTTTCGAGCTTCTTCGCCGAGGCGAACCATTGCACGCTGCGCTCCATGTAGCTGCGAATCGCGTGGCGGAAGTGCAGGCCCGCGACTTCCTCGCGCTTTTCGTCGCTCCATTCGGGGAAGCAAAGGCGCAGGTTGGTATGAACGACGCGCTTGCGGCGGCTCGGGATCTGGTAGAGCAGCCAGCCCAGACCGTCGCCCAGACGCGCGACGAAACCATAGGGCAGGATCGCGAACAGCTTGAGCAAGCCGATGGCGAAACGGGAGCCGAGTTTGCCTAGCATGCGGCGGCTCCGCTGCGAGACTTGCGAAGTGTGGAGAAGGCGACGAACGGCACGCGTGGGTACTCTGCGACAATTTAAGGAAGTCGCTATAATACGGGCTTCGCCGAGTTAATAGACAACTTGCGGGGCGAAGCCGGGTGTCGGTCAAAACCCGTTCAATGAACGGGGCTATGACTGCAGCCGGGCAGCAATTCCGCTAAAGCGTCGCCGCTTCAATGCTCCCGAAGCTGGCTACGTGAAATTCAACCGTCACCAGCTACAGGAGCCTGACACGTGGCAAACGATTATTTCTTCACTTCCGAATCCGTCTCCGAAGGCCATCCCGACAAGGTCGCCGACCAGATCTCGGACGCGATCCTCGACGCCATCCTGACGCAAGACAAGTACTCGCGCGTTGCCGCGGAAACGCTGTGCAACACGGGTCTCGTCGTGCTCGCCGGTGAGATCACCACGACCGCGAACGTCGACTACATCCAGGTCGCGCGCGACACCATCAAGCGCATCGGCTACGACAACACCGACTACGGCATCGACTACCGCGGCTGCGCGGTGCTCGTCGCCTACGACAAGCAGTCGCCGGACATCGCCCAGGGCGTGGACCGCGCACACGACAACAACCTCGACCAGGGCGCCGGCGACCAGGGCCTGATGTTCGGTTATGCGTGCGACGAAACGCCCGAGCTGATGCCGCTGCCGATCCACCTTTCGCACCGTCTGGTCGAGCGCCAGTCGAACCTGCGCCGCGACGGCCGTCTGCCCTGGCTGCGCCCGGACGCGAAGTCGCAGGTCACGATCCGCTACGTCGACGGCAAGCCGCACGCCATCGACACCGTCGTGCTCTCCACGCAGCACTCGCCCGACATCGACCTCGGCACGCTGCGCGAAGCCGTGATCGAAGAGGTCATCAAGCCGGTGCTGCCGTCCGAGCTCATCAAGGGCGAGATCAAGTTCCTCGTGAACCCGACCGGTCGCTTCGTGATCGGCGGCCCGCAGGGCGATTGCGGTCTCACGGGCCGCAAGATCATCGTCGATACGTACGGCGGCGCCGCCCCGCACGGCGGCGGTGCGTTCTCGGGCAAGGACCCGTCGAAGGTCGACCGCTCGGCCGCGTACGCCGGCCGTTACGTCGCGAAGAACATCGTGGCCGCCGGTCTCGCGTCGCGCTGCCTGATCCAGGTCTCGTACGCGATCGGCGTGGCCCAGCCCACCTCGGTCATGGTCAACACGTTCGGCACCGGCAAGGTTTCGGACGCGACCATCACGAAGCTCGTGCGCGAGCACTTCGATCTGCGTCCGAAGGGCATCATCCAGATGCTCGACCTGCTGCGCCCGGTCTACGAGAAGACCGCTGCTTACGGCCACTTCGGCCGCGAAGAGCCGGAATTCTCGTGGGAAGCGACCGACCGCGCGCTCGCGCTGGCCGAAGCCGCCGGCACGGAGCCGGTGAGCGCGGTGGCCTGAGCCTCGCAACCCCGCATCGCGCTGGCTGGCGGCAACGCCCGTGAGCGCGAAGAAAAACCCCGCAGGGCGTAAGCCCTTGCGGGGTTTTTCGTCTGGGCGCCGCGCCGTGCGCGAAACGGGCAGGCTTTAGCGCATCGCGAAGCCGAACCAGCCCGCGCTGGTCGCGCCCATGCGGCGCGGCTTGCGCGAGTTGCGCGCCGTGTGGACCGTGGCGGGCGCGGCGAGCGTGCGCAGCGGCGCATTCGGGCGATAGAGGAGGGTGCGCAGCGAGAAGTGGCGCGTGCCCGCGCGCATGCGCAGCACGGCGAAGAACGAATGGAACCAGGTGCGCATGCTGTCGACGGGCTTTGCCTCGCGCACCGTTGTGCCAAGCGCGCGCGTGCGGGCCGCGTGATGGCGCAGTGCCCGCACGACGTGGCGGCGGGCAGGGCGGGCCGCTTTGAGGACTGTGTGAGCGGCGTGGGTCATGCGTTGGGAATCGAAAAGGGTATGCATGGCGGTTGCGAAATCGGTTCGGAGTGCGCCTTGCGCGACGCTGAACAAAGAGCAGCAAACGTGCCTGTCTGCCAGGGCGTCACGATATGGGTGGACAGGAGACGGGCCGCAGGACGCAGCGCGGGACGCCACGTGACGGATTCTTCTCTTTGAGCGCCTTGTGGGACAAGGGGTTCACGGCGATCCGTCCGCGCGGTGAATTGGGCGAATGGCAACAGCATGCGCGAAAGGCTACACGCGAATCGTGACGTCAAAAAGTCGGTTAATACCCGCCCCCGCGCGTCTTTGATGCAGACGATCGCACCCTTTGTCCTCATGGCGGTGCGTGCGCGCCATTCGCGTGCGCAGTGAGACGCGCCGTGAGACGCGCGGTGAGACCTCTTCGCATGGAGCCACCGTGCGCGGCGGCGTGGCGCTTCCCCCCGTGCCGCCACGCTTTACAATCGATACGTCGGCAGGACGCCGCAGCGGTGTCATCGAAGGTCGCGACGCACAGCGCCACGAACACAGGCTGCGGCCCTTGCCCGTATCGAGATCGCATAACGGAAGTCCCATGTCAGTCCATTCAAAGAAAGAACAGGTGCAGGCGCTACGCGAACGCGGCTTCGTGGTCGTGCCGGGGCTCGTCTCACCCGAGCGCTGCGAGGCGATCAAGCGGGTGGGCGAGGAGCAGTTGCACGCGGCTGCCGCGCCACTCGAATTCGAAGCCGATTTGCGCTATCCCGGCGCGCCCGAGTCGAAGGAGGCACCCGGAGGCCATACGGTGCGGCGCCTGCTCGACGCCTACTCGCGCCATGCCCTGTTTCGCGAATGGGCGACGTCGCCGGAAATCGCGGGGTGGATGGAGCTGTATTTCGGCGAGGAGCCGGTCCTTTCGCGCGCGCATCATAACTGCATGATGACGAAGCACCCGCACTACGGCAGTCTCACGGGCTGGCATCGCGACGTGCGCTACTGGTCGTTCGAGCGCGACGACCTCGTGTCGGTCTGGCTCGCGCTCGGACCCGAGACGGAGGAAAACGGCGGACTGTGGTTCGTGCCCGGTTCTCACGAAGCGCCGTTCACGTCGGAATGCTTCGACGCCGCGAAGTTCTTCCGCGCGGACCTGCCGCAGAACAAGGCGTGGATCGACCGCGCCATCTCACCGACGCTCGCCGCCGGCGACGTCGTGTTTTTCCACTGCAACACGCTGCATTCGGCGGGGCAGAACCAGAGCGACACGGTGAAGTTTTCGCTCGTGTACACCTATCACGGCGCGAGCAATGTGCCGCTGCCGGGCACGCGGTCGGCGTCGAAGCCCGAAGTGAAGCTCTGAGTCGAAGCGGGGTTGGCCCCGGGCGGCTTGCTCGTGCGCGGCTGCGTGAAGGCCTAGCGCCGCCGCCCCGACATCGCAAGCCCGGTGATGCCCGCGAGCGTGGCGGCCACGCCGCCTCCGATCAGCAGGATCGTGCGGTTCGTGGGCGCGCCCGTGAAGAGGCGCGACATGTCGTTCGCGAATGAATGAAGCGACTGGCCGCCGAAGTACAGCAGGACGACGCCGCAGGCGATGAGCGCGATCGAAACCGCTTTGGCCATGAGCAACCTCTCGCAAAGGATGGACGTCGCAGTGTAGGCGAGCGGCCGCAGCGCGTCCAGGATGTGTCTTCTTCCTGCGGCACGCGACTTGCCACAGCATTTCCCGCATAGTGGGCATCTGCGCAAGCCGAGCGGATTGGCTAACATAGCTGCCTCGCCGGGGGGCGGCGCGCCGCGCGCCCCTTCGCTTACTACCCGTTTTTGCCGAGGATCCAGACCATGGCCTACGAAGCAGCCTCAGAACGCTATTCGGAAATGCAGTACCGCTTTTGCGGCAAATCGGGGCTCAAGCTGCCCGCCCTCTCGCTCGGTCTGTGGCACAACTTCGGCGACACCACGCCGATCTCGACCCAGCGCGACATCCTGCGCACCGCGTTCGATCTCGGCATCACGCACTTCGACCTCGCGAACAATTACGGGCCGCCGTACGGCAGCGCCGAAACCAATTTCGGCCGCATTTTCAAGGACGATTTCCGTCCGTACCGCGACGAACTGCTGATCTCCTCGAAGGCCGGCTGGGACATGTGGCCGGGCCCGTACGGCCAGGGCGGCGGCTCGCGCAAGTATGTGCTCGCGAGCCTCGACCAGAGTCTGCAGCGCATGGGTCTCGATTACGTCGACATCTTCTATTCGCACCGCTTCGACGTGGATACGCCGCTCGAGGAAACGGCGGGCGCGCTCGCCACGGCCGTGCAGCAGGGCAAGGCGCTCTACGTGGGCATCTCGTCGTATTCGCCCGGGAAGACGCGCGAAATGGCCGCGCTGCTCGCCGAGCACAAAGTGCCGCTGCTCATTCACCAGCCGTCGTACAACATGCTCAATCGCTGGGTCGAGGAGGAACTGCTCGACACGCTCGACGACCTCGGCACGGGCAGCATTGCGTTCACGCCGCTCGCGCAGGGCGTGCTCACGAACAAGTACCTGAACGGCGTGCCCGAGGATGCGCGCGTGAACCGTCCGGGCGGCGGCTCGCTCAAGAGCGAGCACCTGAGCGCGACGAACCTCGAGCACGTGCGCAAGCTCAACGACCTCGCACTGCGCCGCGGCCAGAGCCTCGCGCAGATGGCGATCGCCTGGACGCTGCGCGGCGGCCGCGTGACCTCGGCGCTGATCGGCGCGAGCCGTGCGGAGCAGGTGCGCGAGAACGTCGCCGCGCTGAAGAACCTCGAGTTCTCGAAGGAAGAGCTCGCGGAGATCGACCGCTATGCGACCGAAGGCGGCGTGAATCTGTGGGAGAAGCCGTCTACGGATCAGGCCATCTGAGCGGAGTGCTTCTGTCTCGCGCACGACCCGATCGAGCGACGAAACCGCCTCCTTGCGAGGCGGTTTTTTTTTCCTCGTCCAACACGACGCCTGGTACTTCCTTTGCCGCGCGCCGAAACGCCAGGACGCCGCTTCGCGCCGGCGGCTAGCCAGCCGCGGCGCGCGTCGAACGGAAGGTGCGAAGAAAATCCGCTACATCAGCGCAGGCAGCGTCTCGACGAGCGCCACTGCAGCGAGCACACCGAGCAGCGCGCCGATCACACGCAGCGTGTTGTGTCTGAACTCCGTCGCGCACGGCACCGCGCCAAGAAAGAGCGCGCCAGCGAGGGCCATCGGGATGATCATCACGAAATCGCCGATCGTGAAATAACCTTCCATGCTCGTCTCCTTTTCGACCAGCGTTAGCGCTATAGCGCTTAGTCTGGTCCCATGCAGAGCTATCGTAGGTGCGACAAAGGCTCGCAATGGTTGTCGTCCGGGTCGTCATGCGGACGGCATGCGCTGCGGCCTCGGGCCTCAAATCGAGTATAGGTGAGGACGGCGAGCCAAGCGGCGCGCGCATGGGCCGCCTGGCTGCCCCGTGAGGCGCGTGCCCCGCCGCCAAGGCCCGCCTGAGGCGGCGCCCCGTAGCGCTGCCATGCACGCAGCGCTCGAAGCGCGAGTTGTCTGAATATTACGGATGCCTTTCGAGTGCGGTGGCGCACGCCCCTTCAGGCCGCTCCGGCGCGCTCGCGCGCGCGCAGCTTCATCGCAAGCGCAAGTCCTGCGACCAGCAGAACGATCACGAGCCCGGCCACCCCGCCCCAGCCGGCCGCGGCCCAGAAATGACCGCCGATCGACCCCATCACACTCGAGCCGAGGTAATAGGCGAGCAGGTAGACCGCGGCGGCCTGGCCCTTCGCTTCGCGCGCGAGCCGGCCTACCCAGCCGCTCGCCACCGCGTGGCCCGCGAAAAAGCCGATGGTGAGGCAGGCGATCCCTGCGGCAATGGCGGTGAGCGGCGCGAACAGCGTGAGCACCACGCCCGTGAGCATCACCGCGAGACTCGCGATCAGCACGCGGCCGCGCCCGAAAGTGTCGGCCATGCGGCCCGACCACGGCGAGGCGACCACGCCTGTCAGATAGACGAGAAAAATCGCGCCGATGGCTGCCTGGCTCATGTGATAAGGCGGGGCAATCAGCCGGTAGCCGATGTAGTTATAGAGTGTCACGAAGCTGCCCATGAGCACGAATCCCATGGCGAACAGCATGGGCAGGCCCGGCCGCGCGAAGTGGCGCAGCAGCGCCGCGCGGTGATGCGCGAAGCCTAGGCCGCGCTTGGGCATGAAGTGGCGCGAGGGCGGCAGGAGCGAGCGGAACGCGAGGGTGGAGAGCAGCCCGAGCACGCCGATCACGGCGACCGCCGCGCGCCAGCCGAACAGATCCGTGAGGATCCCCGTGATCACGCGCCCCGCCATGCCGCCAATGGCCGTGCCGCCCACATAGAGGCCCATCGAAAGGCCGAGCCCGTCCGGATGCATTTCCTCGGCGAGCCAGGCCATCGCCACCGCCGGCACGCCGCCAAGCGCGATGCCTTCGAGCGTGCGCAGCACGAGCAACTGATGCCAGTGCGGCACGAAGGCCGAGGCGAGCGTGAGCAGCGACGAGGCGCACAGCGAGGCGGTCATCATGCCGCGCCGGCTCCAGCCTTCGGAGACGAAACCCGCGACGAAAATCGCGATGGCGAGCGCGGCCGTGGTGAACGAGAGGGAGAGGCTGCTCTGCGCGGGGCTTACGCCGAACGTCTCGGAGAACGCGGGCAGGAGCGGCTGCACGCAGTAGAGAAGCGAAAACGTGGCGTAGCCCGCGAAGAGCAGTGCGAGGCTCGCGCGCCAGAATTCGCGGGTGCCTCGTTCGATATACGGAACGGCGGCGCGCGCGCCATTGCGCGTGGTGGCCGATGTTGCAGTCACGACGACGACTCCTGTCGATGCGGAGCGAACGCTTCAGCGCTAGCTCCGGTCCCACGCAAGGCGCGGATAGTGCAAAGGCGCAACGATACCCCTGATACGTGATGTGTGTCGGTGAGGGCTGCACGAGCGAGGCAAGCCGCGCTCGCGTCGAGGTAGACGCGGCCGATCAACCCGGCGCGGGCGAGGCAGCCGACTGCGCGCCGCGAGCGGCGCCCGGCGCGCTGGCGGCGCTCGCGGGCTGCGCCTTCTGCGCATTCTGCGGATGGAGGAGCGCGGCATCGCCGGGCAAATCGGCCGCGGTCCAGCCGCCGCCCAGCGCCTTCACGAGCGCGACGCTCGCCGCCATGCGCCGCCGCGAAATCGCCACGGCCTGGCGCTCGTTGGTGAGCGCCGTGGTTTGCGCGACCACGACGTCGAGGTAGGTGATCGCGCCGCTGCGGTAGCGATTGCTGATGGTCGCGAGCGTGCGCTGTGCGGCCTCCACCGCGCGGTCCTGGGCGGCCGCCTCCTGCTCCAGCACGCGCAGCGCGGCGAGGTTGTCCTCGACCTCGCCGAAGGCGTCGAGCACGGTCTCCCGGTACTGCGCGACGCTCGCGTCGTATTGGGCGCGCGCCTCGTCGCGCACCGACTCGCGGCCGCCGAAATCGAGCAGCGTGCCCGCAAGCGTCGGCCCCAGCGACCAGAAGCGTGCGGGCGCAACGAGCCATTGGCTGAAGTTGGTCGCCTCGAGTCCGCCCGTCACCGCGAGCATGAGGCTCGGGAAGAACGCCGCCGTCGCCACGCCCACCTGCGCGTTCGCTGCCGCAATGCGCCGCTCGGCGGCTGCGATGTCGGGACGCCGCTCCAGCAAGGTCGAGGGAAGGCCCGGCGGGCTTGCAATCGCGCGCACCGTGTAGTCCGCTTTCGGTGCAGCCGGCAGCGAGAACGTCGACGGCGACTGCCCGACGAGGATCGCAATCGCATGCTCGAGCTGTGCGCGCTGCACGCCGAGATCGATGGCCTGCGCCTCGGTGGTCTGCAGTTGCGTTTGCGCCTGGCCCACGTCGGCGTCGGTCGCGATGCCCCCCGCGTAGCGGTTCTGCGTG
The DNA here is from genome assembly GCF_038900695.1 of Paraburkholderia sp. JHI2823. Lineage (NCBI taxonomy): Bacteria > Pseudomonadati > Pseudomonadota > Betaproteobacteria > Burkholderiales > Burkholderiaceae > Paraburkholderia > Paraburkholderia sp. JHI2823. The sequence continues at coordinate 187,646 of NZ_JAYMRY010000008.1, forward strand.
AGTTCGAGCGATTCGCGGTACGCCTTGATCGTGTCGTCGAGCAACTGGCGTTCGCGGTCGATGCCGCGCAGCTCGAAGTAGTCGGTCGCGAGTTCGGCCTGCATGGAGAGCAGCACCGCCTGCATGTCGGCGGCGCTCGCCTGCGCGTTGGCGCGGGCGGCCTCGACGCTGCGCGCGACGCGGCCCCAGATGTCCGGCTCCCATGTCGCGTCGATGCGCAGAGAGTAATCGTTGATCGTGCGTCCCGCTTTCGACGTGAATGCGAGGTTTTCGGAGGTGCGGTAGCGCGAGAAGTCGCCGCTCGCCGTCACGAGCGGAAAGAAGCCCGAGCGCTGCTGCGCGACGTTCGCGCGCGCCGCGCGAAAGTGCGCCTGAGCGGCCTGCACGTTCTGGTTCGCGCCTTCGACCTGGGTCACGAGCGCGTCGAGCGTCGCGTCCTCGTAGATCGTCCACCACGCGCCGCGCGGTGCGTTGTCGGCGGGCTGTGCGATCGTCCAGCCCGTGCCCTCGAGTTCCTTGAATGTCGCGGCCACCGGCATCGCAGGGCGCACGTAGTCGGGCCCGACCGTGCAGCCGCCGAGCGCTGCTAACGCGGCGAGCGCGGTGAACGCGAGAAGTCGGGCGCGGGCGGCCGTCATCATTCACCCTGCGCCTGTGCGCTTGTACCGTGCGCGCCATGCGCGCCGCTCGCACCATGCGCCGCGCCGGCCTCATGCGCGCCGCGCGGCTGCACGATGCGCACCGGCGTGCCTTCCACGATCGCGTCCTGCGGATTGATGATCACGCGCTCGTCGCCAGAGAGGCCCGCTACCACCGCGACGCGCGTGCCGAAATCGGTGCCGAGCGTGACCTTCACGAGCTTCACGCGGTCTTGCCCATCGACGGTCGCCACCACGACGCCATCGGGGCGGAACAGGAAGGTGTTGCCGGGCAACGTGATCGGCGTGGCCGAGCCGTCGAGCGCGAAATGCACCTGCGCGTACGCGCCGGGCAGCAACTCGCCGCTGCGGTTGTCGACATCGACTTCGACGAGCATCGTCCGCTGCTGCTGATCGACCGCGCCCGCCGTGCGCGCGACGACGCCCGCAAAGCGCTTGCCCTGCGCTTCATTGAGCGTGAGATACGCGTGCTGCTGCACGCGGATCTGCTGCGCGTAAGCCTGCGGCACGTTGGCGTAGACACGCAGCCGGTCGGCCTGCGCGAGATGGAACAACTCCTTTTGCGAGGTGCCGCCATTGCCTGCGTCGATGAGCGCGCCGACGTCCACGTTGCGCGCCGTGACGATGCCGTCAAACGGTGCCGTCACGCGCTCGTACGACTGCAGTTGCGAGAGCCGCGAGACGTTGAAGCGCGCGGATTCGAGCGTCGCCTTCTTGGCGAGCATGTCGCCGACTTTTTCGTCAGCGTCCTGTTTCGCCACGGAGCGCGTTTGCAGCATCTGCGTCCAGCGGTCGGCCGTCGTTTTGGCGAGCGCGTAGTTCGCTTCGGCGTTGGCGAGGTCGGCGCGCGCCGCGCGTAGCTGGTCGTCCACTTCGGGCGCGTCGATTTCGGCGAGGAGCTGGCCCGCCTTCACGTGCGCGCCGATGTCGAAGTACCACTTGCGCAGATAGCCGCTGGTGCGCGCGTAGATCGGCGTGTCGAGAAACGCCTGCACGTTGCCTGGCAGCACGAGGTCGAGCGCGCGCGCCGAGCGCTGCGGCGTGACCACCTGCACGGCGGGCGCGCTGGCGGTCTTCGCGTCGCGTTCGAGTGCGGCATGCGCGCTATGGCGCGACCAGATGCCCTGCGCCGCGAGCCCCAGCACGATGAGCGCGCCGAGCACGATCGGCCAGCGGCGCAATCGGCGTGGGGCCGGGTGCGGCTCGTGCGGCGAAGGCGTTTGCGAATGATTCGTCATGAGAGGGTAGTCATGATTTGGGCACCACGTTCTCACTGGCGCGCTGGCGGCGCTCGCCGAGCTTGCGGTAGATGAGCGAGAACACCACGGGTACGAAGATCAGCGTGGCGAGCGTGCCCACCGCTAGGCCGCCGATCACGGCGCGCCCGAGCGGCGCGTTCTGCTCGCCGCCTTCGCCAAGGCCGATCGCCATCGGCACCATGCCGATCACCATGGCGAGCGCCGTCATGAGCACCGGCCGAAAGCGTGTGTAGCCCGCTTCGATCGCGGCGCGCGCCGCGTCGCCGTGCAGGCGCAACTGCTCGCGCGCGAAGCTGATGACGAGAATGGAATTGGCCGTGGCGATGCCGATACACATGATCGCGCCCGTGAGCGCGGGAATGGAAAGCGTGGTGTGCGTGAGGAACAGCATCCAGACGATACCCGCGAGCGCGCCCGGCAGCGCGGTGATGATGATGAACGGATCGAGCCACGACTGGAAGTTCACGACGATCAGCAGATACACGAGCACGATCGCGAATACGAGCCCGCCGAATAGTCCGGAGAACGAATCGTTCATCGTCTGCACCTGGCCGCGCAGCACGATGCTCGATGTCTTCGGCAGTTCGCTGCGCGTTGCGTCGACGATCTTCGCGATGTCGTCGGACACGGCGCCGAGGTCGCGACCGTCTGCGGTGCCGTAGATGTCGACCGTGGTCTGCGCGTTGTAGTGCGTGATGACGGCGTTACTCGAAACGCGCTGCATGCTCGCGAGCGAGCCGAGAATGTTGCTGCGGCCGTTCGCGGTGAGCGGAATGTTGGCGAGCGACTGCAGCGAATCGATCGTGTATTGCGGCGCTTCGGTCACGACGTTGTAGCTCACCCCGTTGACCGGATTGAGCCAGAACGTGGGCGTGGTCTGCTGGCTGCCCGAGAGCGTGATGAGCAGGTCGCTCGCCACGTCCTTCTGCGTGAAGCCCGCCTGCTGCGCGCGCGTGCGGTCCACGTCGATGAAGATGCGCGGAAGGTCCGCGGGCTGCTGGATGCGCGCATCGGTGAAACCGGGCACGCCGCGCAGCCGCGCAAGCAGCTTCGCCGCGAACGCGCGGTTGCCGGCCACGTCGCGGCCCACGATCTGCACGTCGATGGGCGAGGGCATGCCGAAGTTCAGCGTCTGGCTCACGATGTCGGCGGGCAGGAAGGCGAACTGGACGCCCGGGAATTCGTCGTTGAGCGTGCGGCGCAAAAGGCGCACGTAACCCGCGGTGGCGTGATGGTCCTCGTTCAGCGAAATCAGCACGTCGGCGTCGGAGGTGCCGATGGTGCCCGTGTTGCTGTACGAGAGATTGATGCCCGAGACCGGCAGGCCGATGTTGTCGATGATCGAATGCAGCTCGCCGCGCGGGATCAGCTCGCGAACGCGCTGGTCGATCCGGTCGACGAGCACGGCGGTTTCTTCCACGCGCATGCCGGTTTTCGCGCGCACGTGCAGCGCGATGGTGCCGGCGTCGACCTGCGGAAAGAAGTCGCGCCCGAGGAACGGCATCAGCAGCAGCGAGGCGCCGCAGCAAGCGAGAAACGCCACGACGAACCAAACGGGATGCGTCACGCGCGCTTCGAGAAACACGCGATAGCGCTCGCGCAGCCCCTCGAAGCCGCGCTCGAACGCGAGGTGAATGCGCATGAACGGATTGCGCGTCGCGCCATGCGTGTGATGCAGGTCGGCGGCCTTGTGATGATGGCGCATCAGGTACTTCGCGAGCGTAGGCACGAGCGTTCGCGAGAAGAAGTACGACGCCAGCATCGCGAACACCACGGCCTCCGCTAGCGGGATGAACAGATAGTGCGCCACGCCCGTGAGCAGGAACATCGGCACGAACACGATGCAGATGGAGAGCGTCGAGACGAGCGTGGGAATCGCGATCTGATGCGCGCCGTCGAGAATCGCCTGCTCGAGCGTCTTGCCCTGTTCCAGCTGCTGGCTGATGTTCTCGATGGCGACCGTTGCGTCGTCAACGAGAATGCCGACCGCCAACGCGAGGCCGCCCAGCGTCATGATGTTGATGGTTTCGCCAAGCGCCGCGAGCACGATGACCGACGTGATCATCGAAAGCGGAATCGAGATCGCGATGATGAGCGTGGCGCGCCAGTTGCCCAGAAAGAGCAGGATCATGAGCGCCGTGAGCGCGGCCGCGATGAGCGCCTCGCGCAGCACGCCTTGCACGGAGGCGCGCACGAACAGCGACTGGTCCGCGACCGGGTCGATATTGAGCGACGGCGGCACGAGGTTGCGCAGCGCCGGCATCATGTCCTTGATGCGATCGACGATTTCGAGCGTCGACGTGTTGCCGCTCTTGTTGATGGTGAGGAGCGAGGCGCGCTGCCCGTCCACGCGCACGATGTTGGTCTGCGGCACGTAGCCGTCGCGCACGTGCGCGACGTCACGGATGTAGATCGTGCCGCTGTCCGTGGTTTTCACGGGAATGTCATTCAGGCCCCCCAGGCTATCGGGGCTTGCATTCATCGTCACTGAATATTCGGTCGCGCCGATTTTTGCCGTGCCCGAGGGCAGGATGAGGTTCTGCGCGCTGATCGCATTCACCACGTCCATGGGCGAGAGATTGTGCTGCTGCAGCGCGCGCTGGTCGATGTCGACCATGATCTGCCGCTGCTTGCCCCCATAGGGCAGCGGTGCGGATGCGCCCGGCACGGTCGCGAGCTGCGTCTTCAGGAAGTTGTTGCCGTAGTCGAACAGCTCCTGCTCGGTGAGCTGCGGCGAGGAAAGCGACAGGCGCAGGATCGGCACCGTCGAGGCGTTGTAGCGCAGGATGAACGGCGGCTGAATGCCGGGCGGCAGCGAGCGCAACTGCGCCTGCGAAAGCGCCGTGACCTCGGCGAGCGCTTCCTGGATATTGGCATGCGGCTGGAAGAAGATCTTGACGACCGCAATGCCGTTGAGCGAAGTGGATTCGGTGTGCTCGATATCGTTCACGGCCACCGAAAGGCCGCGCTCGTAGTTGAGCACGATACGCTTTTCCATCTCGTCGGCGGGCAGCCCCGTGTAGGTCCAGATCACCGAAAGCACCGGAATGTCGATGTTCGGGAAAATGTCCGTGGGCGTGCGCAAGATCGTCAGTGGCCCGACGATCAAGAGCAGCAACGCGAGCACGACGAACGTGTACGGGCGCTTGAGCGCGAGTCGAACGATCCACATGGAACGGCAGGTTCCTTAGCTGGTGTCGGAGTGTGGCTCGCGAGGCGGGTCGGGCCGGAGGGGCGAGCGTTTCGGTTATCGGTATCATGACCGGCGCGTGTGGGCGCGCGTGAGGTCTGTGCCCCGGCTGCGCCGCAGCATGGATGGTGCCCGGTTCGGACAGGACTATAGCGCCTGTCACCGTGCATCAGCGTACTTTTTCAGGGACTGCCCTGGCAAGCGCGCGAAGCGCCGGGTTTACCATCTGTTACAGACAGCCTTTCGTAAGGCGCGCGGGCAAACCTGAGCGAGAAGGGCGGCGCGGGGTGCAGCGCCGCTGCAGTCGTTGATACACCCCCCTATTTTTTCGCTTTGCGTGCGCGCTCAAACAGGCAACAATGGGGATGCCAAGGGTCCGGCCGTGCCTCGTGCGCGCAGAGACCGGGTCGCCCGAGGCGGGGTTTGGATGCGCGCGCAACCAGTGCGCGTCGGTCTTTTTAGTCAGCATGCCGACCGGTCTTTCTTCGAGAGAGCCGGCGTAGGTAGCGAGGTAACGGGGAAACATCATGCAAATCGGTTCTATCGTCCGTTCCGTTCATATCGCCGTGCCACAAGGCGCGCGCGGCATCGTGATGCGCATTCTCGGCGACATGGCGATGGTGACCTGGTATGCCGGGGAGCCCGGGTCGTCGGCACAACTCAACACCGAGCCCTTTTTTCTGGAAGATCTGATCGATACGGGCGAGCACGTCATGCCCGCCGGCGCGCAAATTCACTGAGCCGAGGCCCCGCGCCACGCGCAAACACGCTGACGAGGCGCGCCGCGTCTCGTCGCATCAGCGCTGCGCCGGTTGTGCGCGCCGCGCTCGCCGGCTCCGCCCGCAAGAGGCACAATTGCGGGTATGAATCACGATCCCTCTTTACCGGGCGAGCCCACCGGCCCCGGCGACCAGCAGGGCGCGCCCTACGCGCGCCTGACACCCGAGTGCGTGCTCGACGCGGTCGACGCCGTGCTGATGCCGGCCAACCGCCGCACCGACGGCCGCATGCTCGCGCTCAACAGTTACGAGAACCGCGTCTACCAGGTGGGCCTGGAAGATGGCCCGCCGCTCGTCGCCAAGTTCTATCGTCCCGAGCGCTGGAGCGACGAGGCGATTCTCGAAGAGCACGCATTCGTTGCCGAACTGGCCGCGCGCGAGATTCCCGCGGTGCCCGCGCTCGTTTTCGAAGGGCGCACGCTGCACGAATACGACGGCTTTCGCTTCTCGCTTTTCGAGCGGCGCGGCGGCCGCGCGCCCGACCTCGACCGCAGCGACACGCTCGAATGGCTCGGGCGCTTCATCGGGCGCATTCACGCCGTGGGCGCGACCGAGCCCTATCGCGCGCGGCCGACGCTCGACATCGAGACCTACGGCTACGAGCCGCGCACCTACCTGCTCGAACATGGCTTCGTGCCGGCGGACGTGCGCGAAGCGTGGCAGACCGCGGTGACGCTCGCGCTCGAAGGCGTGGAAGCGGCGTTCGAGCGCGCGGGCGACGTTCGCTCGCTGCGCCTGCACGGCGACTGTCATCCGAGCAACGTGCTCTGGACCGATGCCGGCCCGCATTTCGTGGACTTCGACGACAGCCGCATGGGTCCCGCTATCCAGGATTTGTGGCTGCTGCTGCCCGGCGATCGCGCTGGCGCCTCGCGCGCGCTCGCGGATCTGCTCGCCGGTTATGAGGACTTCTGCGATTTCGAGCCGCGCGAACTGCATCTGGTCGAAGCGCTGCGCACGCTGCGCCTCATTCACTACTCGGCCTGGCTCGCGCGCCGCTGGCACGATCCCGCGTTTCCGGCGGCCTTTCCGTGGTTCAACACGCAGCGCTACTGGGAAGAACGCATTCTCGAACTGCGCGAGCAGATCGGCGCAATGCAGGAAGGGCCGCTCTGGCCCGTATGAACGCCGCGCGCAGGCTCACTGCGCGTTCGTCGCGCTCTCTCGCGTTGCGCCCAGCGCCGAGGGCTTGACGATCAGTTGTGCGCGCAGGTCACGCGCCATGGTCTCGAACGCCGGGCGCATCTGCGTGAAATCTTCGGCATTGCAAACGTCTCTTTCGAAATGCGTGCGCCCCATGCGCGTGACGCGCAGCACGTTTGCGGCCGTATCCAGCGTGTACTGCGAACGGAAATCGACGAAACGGTTCTCGGCGTGCAGCGGCATCGGCACGTCGAGCACGCGCATGCCCGTCGGCAGCACGATGCGCGCGCGTTCGGTCACCACGACGTTGCGGCATACGAACGGCTGCGTGCGGCGCGATTCGCCCAGCCAGTAATGCAGATTCGCATCGAGGCCGCCCACGAAACTCGTGAGCGTGGGCACGGGCGTGGTCATCTCCGGATCGACGAAACCTTCGAAGGTGCCCGTGAGCGTGAGCACGAGCGGGCCGGCCGTGGCGTCGAGCGGACTGGAGGCGAGCATGGCGCTGCCGCGCAAGTTGGCGTTGCGCAGCTCCCATTGCAGCGATTCCTCGCGCTGCGCGGGCGTTTGCAGCCGCAGCGCGCTGCGCGTCTGCTCGGCGGACCAGCCGTCGGCCTGCAATCGGTAGATGAAGCGCGCCGAGCCGTCGGGCGCGACCGTGATGTCGAGATCGCTCTCGCGCGTCGTCGTGGCCGTGGCGGGCGTGCGGACCTGCGTGCCGTCGCCGGCGAGGACGGCGGTGCGGTCCATGTCCGTGGACGGCAGATAGCCGAATTCGACGTTGCTCGCCGTGGAATCGGCGAACATCTGCAAATCGGGCAGCCACGTGATGACGTGATTGATCACGCCGAAGCCGGGCACGGCAGGCAGCGTGTAGACCGTGCCGCTATTCACGAGCGCGGGCGTGCTGCGGATGCCCACGGCGCCGAGCAGCGCACCGTAGAGCGCGACGTGGTCCTTGCAGTCGCCGTAGCGGTTCGCGAGCACGTCGGTTGCGCGATGCGGCACGATCTCGCCGCGGCCGATGTTGATCGCCACGTAGCGGATGTTGCGACGTACCCAGTCGTAGAGCGTTTGCGCCTTCGCGCGCGGGGTGTCGTCGTGCGCGGTCAGTGTCTGTGCGAGGCGCACGATGGCCGCGTCGTGCGCGCCCGGGTCGTCGGCGGCTTCGCGGTAGACCTTCGCGAACGCCGCGTAGTCGGGGAAGGTGGACACCATCAACCGGTCGCCGTAGCTCACGTAAGCGACCGAGCCATGCTCGAGGCGCTCGAAGTTCGACTTGTCGTAGCGGTACTCGTAGCGTGTGCGGCCGTTGAGCGTGGCGGGCGGCAGGACGGTGAAGCCGCGCGTGTCGGCATAGAGCGGCACGTTCGCGGGCAGGTCGTAGATCACCCGGAAGTTGTGCGTGGGCGCGAGGTCGGGTGGCGTGAAATCGCTGAACCAGCCGGGCACCAGGGGCACGCGCTGGATCTTGCGCCATGTGAGATGCACGCGCGCGCCCGGCTCGACGGCGGGAAACACGATCACCTTGTCCTGCACGTCCTGGAACATGGGAGCGTCGAACGAGCGGACTTCCTGGACGTCGCGGATCTGCTCGGGGCGCACGTCGTGACGGCCGCCACGGGGGTCTTCGGTCCATGCTTCGAGCACGTCCACGTGGGCCATTTCGCGGTTGAACCACACGTAGTACTGGCCCACGCGCGCGATGCCGGCCTCCGTGTTCACGCGCAGCGTGAGCGAGTCGAGCTTCGTGTACGAGCCGTCCGCGTTGACCGTGAAGGTCTGCGTTTCCGATTCGTTGGTGTAGGGCGCCTGCGTGGCGCTGCCCGCCGGGTTGGGCGCGCCCGTCGTGAGCTGCGGCACTCCCGCGCGCAGTTCAGCGGCGAAGGTTTCCGTGACGGAGCCGAGCACGGCTAGGCAAAGAACGAGAGCGAGGCGCATGGGAGGCTCGGCGGGTGTCGGATCACGGATCAGCGCTAGTTCCGTCACTTAAAAGTCATGTGCGGGCCTTGTCAAGCGGCTGGCGCGCAAAGCGCCGGCGTTGAGCCGTGTATCGAGCATTGAGTCTAGATATTGGATCACGCAACGAAAATGCCAGCCCGGCCGCTTGCGTCGTTCTCCGTGGCGTCACACGGCGCCGCCGTCGAATTCGCTGCGCGCGCAACGATCGGCGCCGATCGCCTGCGCGCGCGCCTCCCCGCCGCATATGCATGTTCGTCTCATATTGCCAAGGCAGCGCCAGGGGACTAAGGTTCGTGCAGCCGTCAAGCGGCAATCAAGTGTTTCGTGCGTTAGCGCACAAAAGAACACAGAAACCACGCCTACCAACAGCCATTTTGGATGGGACCGGAGCGAACGTTTTCTCGCTCTCAACCTCCGGCCGACTCAGGAGACCCCATGAGCAGCGTTGCAGATTCGACGCGCGGTGCGCAGTCCGCACCATTCTTTTCCAAGGAGGCGACGGTCGCCCCGCCGGGCTTTTCGCGCTGGATGGTGCCGCCCGCGGCGCTCGCCGTGCACCTGTGCATCGGCCAGGCCTACGCATTTTCCGTATTCAATGCGCCGCTCACCAAGGTGATCGGCATTACGCAGTCCGCCGCCGACGACTGGTCGCTCACCACGCTGGGCTGGATCTTCTCGATCGCCATCGTGTTTCTCGGCCTCTCGGCCGCGTTTGCCGGCAAGTGGCTCGAACGCGTCGGCCCGCGCCGCACGATGTTTACCGCCGCGTGCTGCTTTGGCGGCGGTTTCCTCGTTTCCGCGCTCGGCGTGTATCTGCACCAGATCGTGCTGCTCTATCTCGGCTATGGCGTGATTGGCGGCATCGGCCTCGGGCTTGGCTATGTGTCGCCGGTTTCCACGCTGATCCGCTGGTTCCCCGACCGTCGCGGCATGGCCACGGGCCTCGCCATCATGGGCTTCGGCGGCGGCGCGATGATCGCGGCGCCGCTCTCGGTCATGCTGATGAAGCATTTCGCGAGCGAAACGAGCGTGGGCGTCGCGCAGACCTTCGTGGTGCTCGGCATCGCATACTTCATTTCGATGACGATCGGCGCGATCGCCATCCGCGTGCCCGCGCCCAACTGGAAGCCGGCGGGCTGGACGCCGCCCGTCGTGGCGAAAAAGCTCGTCTCGAGCCAGCACGTGCACATCGACCAGGCGCTCAAGACGCCGCAGTTCTACCTGATCTGGCTCGTGCTGTTCCTCAACGTGACGGCCGGCATCGGCATTCTCGGCCAGGCTTCGGTCATGATCCAGGAGAGCTTCAAGGACACCGTGAGCGCGGCAGCGGCCGCGGGCTTCGTCGGTCTGCTTTCGCTTTTCAACATGGGCGGGCGCTTCGTATGGGCCTCGGCGTCCGACTGGGTGGGCCGCAAGAACACGTACTTCATTTTCTTCGTGCTCGGCGCGGTGCTGTATTACGCGGTGCCGCAGTTCGCGCAGAGCGGCAACATCGTGCTCTTCGTGCTCGCCTACTGCCTGATCCTCTCGATGTACGGCGGCGGCTTCTCGACCGTGCCCGCGTATCTCGCGGACATGTTCGGCACGGCGTTCGTCGGCGGGATTCACGGCCGGTTGCTGACGGCATGGGCCGCGGCGGGCGTGGCGGGTCCGGTGCTCGTGAACTACGTGCGCGCGTACCAGGTCGCGCACGGCGTGGCGAAGGCCGATGCGTACACGATGACCGTGCAGATCATGGCCTCGCTGCTCGTGATCGGCTTCATCTGCAATCTGCTCGTGCGCCGCGTGGATGCGAAGCACCACATGAGCGAGACGCAACTCGCTGCCGGCAAATAAGGAGGAATACACCATGACCACCCAGGCTGCCGAAAAAGCGTCGAACAAGCCGCTGATGGCGATCTTCTGGCTCTACGTGCTGGTGCCGCTCGCGTGGGGCGTGACCAATACGCTCACGCAGGCCATGAAACTGTTCGGCTGATGCCTCGCGCTGAAGCCGGAGCGCGGCGGCGTTAGCCGCCCGCCTGGAAGCATCCCGTGCTGCGGGCCGCCGACGCCGAGTCGCGGCCCGCAGTTCATTTGGGGTTCGTAACAATGCGAGGAACGCGGCCTTCGATGCGAGAAGCACCCGAGGCTCGCTTCACGCGTCGCACGTCGATCCCGCGCCCGCTGCCTGCTCGCGTGCCGCCTTCGCCCCTTCGACCTGAAGGATCGTGGGCAGCGATACGCCGTTCTTCGCCGCCGTCACCTCCGCGAGTATCGACACGGCGATCTCGGGCGGCGTGCGGCTGCCGATGTAGATGCCCACCGGTCCGTGCAGCCGCGCAAGCTCCGCTTCACTGAGGTCGAACTCCTTGAGCCGCTCGCGCCGCGCCGCGTTGTTGCGCCGCGAGCCCAGCGCGCCCACGTAGAACGCGCGCGTCTTGAGCGCCTCCATCAGTGCGAGGTCGTCGAGCTTCGGGTCGTGCGTGAGCGCGATGACGGCGCAGCGCTCGTCGAGCTTCATGTCGAGCACGGTGTCGTCGGGCATGGTGCGCACGAGCGTCGTGCCGGGCACATCCCACGTGTCGGTGTATTCCTCGCGCGGGTCGCACACCGTCACCTGGTAGTCGAGGCCCGCCGCGATCTGGCAGAGATACCGCGAAAGCTGCCCCGCGCCGATCACCAGCATGCGGTAGCGGGGGCCGTGGATGGTGAGCAGGCGCGCGCCGTCGAAATCCACGCCGTCGGTCGCGCTCGCGGGGCCGAGCGTGGCCTGGCCCGTCGCCATATCGAGTGTGCGCGCAACGAGTTCGCCGCGCTCGACGGTTTCGAGCAGCGCGCGAAGGTTCGACGCCTCGCTCAACGGTTCGAGCACGAGCTGGATGGTGCCGCCGCATGGGAGTCCGAAACGATGCGCTTCTTCGGCCGTGATGCCGTATTTCACCGCTTCGGGACTCGCGATCGTCACGCCTTCGCGGCGCACGCGGTCGATGAGGTCGTCCTCGATGCACCCGCCCGAAACGGAGCCGACGACCAGGCCGTCGTCACGCACCACGAGCATCGCGCCCTCGGGGCGCGGCGACGAGCCCCATGTCTTCACGACGGTCACCAGCAACGCGCGGTGCCCCGCATCGAGCCAGCGTACGCTGGATTTCAGGACTTCGAGATCCACGCTGTCCATGATCGTTTCCTCTTTGGTGTTTCCTCTGTGCCTTCGCCTTCGGGCTGGCCTTCGGCCGCGTCCCCGGCTTGTGCGGCCGTTTCGCCGGCATCCGGCTGTTCCTCGGCGCCCCCGGGACTCAGCTGCGCGCCAAAGCGCTTGAAAAACTCGCCGGCGATCTTGCGCGCCGCGGCGTCCACGAGGCGTGAGCCGATCTGTGCGAGCTTGCCGCCCACCTGGGCGTTCGCAGTGTAGATGAGTGTGGTCGTCTCGTCGCTGGCGGGCTCGAGCTTCACATGTGCGTCGCCCTTGCCGAAGCCGGCCGCGCCGCCCTGGCCCTCGAACACGATCCTGTAGCTGTTCGGAGCGTCGACATCGGAGAGCTCCATGCGGCCCTTGAAGCGTGCCTTCACCGGACCCACGGCGGCGACCAGCGCGACGGCGTAGGTGTTCTCGCCATCGGCTTCGAGGCTCTCGCAGCCCGGTATGCACGCCTTGAGGATCACCGTGTCGTTGAGCGCCTCCCAGGCGCGCTGTTGCGGCACGGGCAGCGTGTGGCTTTCGGTCAGCTCCATCGTGTTTCTCCTTGTTCCGGGCGCACCTGCAGCGCGTGCAATGCGCGTGCCGGTCGAGTTGCAGGGCTCGCATGCGCCATCGGCGCGGCTTCGCACAGGCTGCGCGCGAACGCCTCCAGGCTGTCGAGGTTGTGGACGGGGTAATGCGCATCGACGTGGGGCAGCATCGCCTGCACGCCGCGCGCCCTGGGTGCGAAATCGCGGTAACGCAGCAGCGGATTGAGCCACACCACCCGATGCGCGAACCGGTGCAGGCGCCCCATCTCCTCGCCGAGCAGGCCGCAGTCGTCGTGATCGAGTCCATCGGTGACGATCAGCACGGTCGCGCGGCCGCCGAGCATGCGGCGCGCCCAGCGGCGATTGAATTCCGCGAGCGCCGCGCCGATGCGCGTGCCGCCCGACCAGTCCGCAACGTGGGTCGCGAGCTGCGCGAGCGCGATGTCGGGATCGCGTTCGCGCAGCGCGCGCGTGGCGTGCGTGAGGCGGGTGCCGAACAGGAACACCTGCAGGCGTTCCCGCGATTGCAGCAGCGCGTGGCAAAAGTAGAGCACCGCGCGCGAATAGCTGCTCATCGAGCCGGAGATGTCGAGCAGCAGCACGAGCGGCAGTTTGCGCTCCACCGGCGCGCGATATTTCCACACGGTCCAGTCACCGCCCGCGCGCACCGCGTGGCGCGCGCTCGCGCGCAGGTCGGCGTGCGTGCCATGCGAGGCGGCCTTCAGGCGGCGCGTGCGCTCGGTGGCGAGCGGCAGGCGGCGCGCGCGGATGAGGTGGCGCAGCGTGCGCCATTCGTCGGCGGAAAGCGTGTCGAAGTCGCGATGGCGCAGACGCTCTTCGGCACTGAAGGTGGCATGGGCGCGCAACTCATGTTCTTCGTGCGAGGGCGGCGGCCTCGCACCGGGGCGCGTGGCCGCACGCGCCGCGAGTGCATCGGCGAGCCGGTTGTTGCGGCGCGGCGGCGGCACGCCGCCCTGCACCTTCGGCAGCAGGAGCGCGCGCAGCTTGCCTTCGAAATCGGGATCGCGCCAGAAGAGGTCGAACGCGGCGTCGAAGATCTCGCGCTCGTCGGGCGCGCTCGTGAGCAGGGCCGCGAGCGCCGCGTGCACGTCGTCACGGCGGCCGAGGTCGATGTGGCGCAGCGCCTCTATCGCGTCGACGGCGCGTGACGGCGACATCGGCAGGCCCGCGCCGCGCAGTACGCGCACGAAGTGCACGACGTTGCGCGCGAACTTCGGTGCGAGCGTGGGCGTTGCGGTGGCCGGTGTCGCCTGGGTTTCGCCGGAAGCCATCGTGCTCACTCCGCGAGCGCGAGCGTTTGCGCGATGCGCTGCGCGTCGAGCTGCGCCAGGTCGTCCTGGTACTTGAGCAGCACACCCAACGTGTCCTGCACCGATTGCGGATCGAGCTCCGTCACGGCGAGCGCGGAAAGTGCGCGGCACCAGTCGATCGTCTCCGCGATGCCGGGCGCCTTGAAGAGGTCCATCGTGCGCAATTGATGCACGAACGCCACCGCGCGGTGCTGCAATTCGGTGCTGGTCTCGGGCGCGCGCGCGGCGACGATGGCGAGTTCGCGCGCGCGGTCCGGGTAGCCGAGCCATTGATAGAGGCAGCGCCGCTTGAGCGCGTCGTGCACTTCGCGCGTGCGGTTCGAGGTGATGACGACGAGCGGCGGCGTACTCGCGCGCACGGTGCCGTACTCGGGAATCGATACCTGGAAGTCCGAAAGAAGCTCCAGCAGGAACGCTTCGAACGGCTCGTCGGCGCGGTCGATTTCATCGATCAGGAGCACGCGGCGGGCGGCGGGGTTGTTGGGGTCCAGTTGCAGCGCCTGCAACAAGGGCCGCTTGAGCAGGAATTCGTCGCGATAGAGCGTGTCGTTGCGCGGCTTTTCGCCGGCGGCTTCGGCAAGCCGCAGCGCCATGATCTGGCGCGGATAGTCCCACTCGTAGAGCGCGCTTGCCGTGTCGAGCCCTTCGTAGCATTGCAGGCGCAGGAGCGTCGTGCCGAGCATGGCCGCGGCGGCCTTAGCCAGCTCGGTCTTGCCCACGCCGGGCTCGCCTTCGAGAAAGAGCGGGCGCTCCATGCGCAGCGCGAGAAAGAGCGCCGTGGCGAGCTCGCGGCTCGCGAAATAGCCGCGCGCTTCGAGTTGCGCGAGCGTGTCGTCGATGGAGGCGGATTGCATGAGCGGTGTGCGGGCGCGGATCAATTGAGGCGGGCGCCCCCGCGTTTTCTTCGACGCGGGTGCGCTCGCCATCGGGACAGGCCTAGCCGTTGGCGCTCGCCACCGCCCGCGCCGCGAGCACCGGTATGAGGTGCGCGCGGTACTCCGCGCTCGCGTGCAGATCGGTGTTGAGGTCGTCGGCGGGCATGGTCACCGCGCGTGCGGCTTCGGGCGCGAAGTTCGTCTTCAGTGCGTCTTCCAGCGCGCTCGCGCGGAACACCGATGGCGCGGCGCCCGTGATCGCCACACGCACTTCACCACCGTACTTCGCGACGAACACGCCTGTGAGCGCGAAGTGCGAGGCCGGATGGCGGAACTTCTCGTAGGCCGCGCGCTCGGGCACCTGGAACTCGACGGCGACGATCAGCTCGTCGGGTTCCAGCGCCGTTTCGTACATGCCGAGGAAGAAGTCGTCGGCTGCGATGCGTCGCCGGTCCGTCACCACGGTCGCGTTCAGGGCGAGCACCGCTGCGGGATAGTCGGCGGCGGGGTCGTCGTTCGCGATCGAGCCGCCCAGCGTGCCGAGCGCGCGCACCTGGCGGTCGCCGATCATGCCCGCGAGGTCCGCGAGCGCCGGCAGCGCGTTGCGGATCTGCGGGTTTTCGGCGACGTCGGCATGGCACACGGCCGCGCCCACCTTCACCGTCTTGCCGTCCACCGAGATCGCTTTGAGCTCGGGGATTCGCGTGACGTCGACGAGCGTAGAGGGTTGCGCGAGCCGCAGCTTCATCGCCGCGAGCAGGCTCTGGCCGCCGCCGAGGAACTTCGCGTCGGCGTCGGCGGCGAGCGTCTTCACGGCGCCTTGCGCGTCGGTTGCGCGCTGATAGTCGAATGCGTACATGGTGCGCCTCCGTTCAAGGCTGTGAAGAGTGGGAAGGGGCCTGGGCGGCCTGGATCGCTTGCCAGACGCGATGCGGCGTAGCCGGCATCTGCAGGTCCTTGACGCCCAGGGAGCTGAGCGCATCAAGAATCGCGTTGATGACGGCGGGCGGCGAGCCGATCGCGCCGGCCTCGCCGCAGCCCTTCACGCCAAGCGGATTGTGCGTGCACGGCGTGCCTTTTGCGGTTTCCACCGTGAAAGAAGGCATGTCCGACGCATGCGGCATGGCGTAGTCCATGTACGAGCCCGAGAGCAGCTGGCCGCTCTCGTTGTCGTACACGCAGCGCTCCAGCATCGCCTGGCCAATGCCCTGGCCCAGGCCGCCATGCACCTGGCCTTCGACGATCATCGGGTTGATGACGTTGCCGAAGTCGTCGACGGCGGTGAAGCGCTCGATGCGCGTCTCGCCCGTATCGGGATCGACTTCGACTTCGCAGAGATACGCGCCCGACGGGTAGGTGAAGTTGGTCGGGTCGTAGAACGCGCTTTCGTCGAGGCCCGGTTCGAGCGTCTCCAGCGGGTAGTTGTGCGGCACGTACGCGGCCAGCGAGATTTCGGCGAAAGTCTTGGTGCGGTCGGTGCCGGCCACGCGGAACACGCCATCGGCGAACTCGATGTCCTCGGCGCCCGCTTCGAGCATGTGCGCGGCGATCTTCTTCGCCTTCGCCTCGATCTTGTCGAGCGCTTTCATGAGCGCCGAGCCACCCACGGCGATCGAGCGCGATCCGTAGGTGCCCATGCCGAACGGAATGCGGGCCGTGTCGCCGTGCACGATTTCGATCTGCTCGATCGGCACGCCGAGTCGGTCGGACACGACCTGCGCGAAGGTCGTCTCGTGCCCCTGGCCATGGCTATGCGAGCCCGTGAAGACGGTGACCGAGCCCGTGGGGTTCACGCGGACCTCGCCGGCTTCGAACAGGCCCGCACGCGCGCCGAGCGCGCCCGCGATGTTCGACGGCGCAAGCCCGCACGCCTCGATGTAGCATGAGTGGCCGAGCCCGCGCAGTTTTCCCCGCGCCTTCGAGGCATCGCGCCGGGCGGCGAAGCCCTTTACGTCGGCGAGTTCGAGCGCGCGCGCGAGGCACGTTTCGTAGTCGCCCGTATCGTAGGTGAGGCCCACGGGCGTGGCGTACGGGAAGCGCGTGATGAAATTGCGGCGGCGGATTTCGGCCGGGTCGATGTTCATCTCGCGGGCGGCCGTTTCCACGAGACGCTCGACCACGTAGGTCGCTTCGGGGCGCCCCGCGCCGCGGTATGCATCGACCGGCACCGTGTTCGTGAACACGGCCTTGACCTCGGCGTAAATCGCGGGCGTGGTGTACTGGCCCGCGAGCAGCGTCGCGTAGAGGATGGTCGGCACGCTGGAGGCGAACGTCGACAGATACGCACCCATGTTCGCCGTGGTGTGCACGCGCATGGCGAGGAACTTGCCGTCCTTGTCGAGCGCGAGTTCGGCGCGGGTCACGTGGTCGCGGCCGTGCGCGTCGGAAACGAAGGACTCCGATCGTTCGGCGGTCCACTTCACCGGGCGGCGGATTTTCTTCGCGGCCCACGTGAGCGCGACATCTTCGGCGTACAGAAAGATCTTCGAGCCAAAGCCGCCGCCCACGTCCGGCGCGACGATGCGCAGTTTCGTCTCGGGCAGCCCGAGCACGAATGCGGCCATGAGCAGACGCTCGACGTGCGGGTTCTGGTTCGCCACGTACACGGTGTAGCTGTCGTCGTGCGCCGAGTAGCTTGCGTTCACGGCGCGCGGCTCGATCGCGTTCGGCACGAGGCGGTTGTTGACGATGTCGAGCGTCGTCACGTGCTCGGCCCGCGCGAACGCAGCGTCGGTCGCGGCCTTGTCGCCGTGGCCCCACGTATAGCAGGTGTTGTTCGGCACGCTGTCGTGCACGAGCGGCTGGCCCGCGTCGGCGGCATGCGCCGTGTCGACGATGGCGGGCAGTTCCTCGTAGTCGACTTCGACGCGCTCGGCGGCATCCTTCGCGGCCTTGATCGAATCGGCGATCACGAGCGCGACCTGGTCGCCCACGTGCAGCGCCTTTTCGTGTGCGATCACGGGATGCGGCGGCTCGTGCATGGGTGTGCCGTCGATGCTGTGTATCAGCCAGCCGCACGGCAGGCCGCCCACGTTCTCGGCCGCGAGGTCTGCGCCGGTGAACACGGCCACGACGCCGGGCGTTGCCCTGGCGGCGTTCGTGTCGATGCTCCTGATGCGCGCGTGAGCGTGAGGCGAGCGCACGAATACGGCGTACGTTTGCGCGGGCAGGACGACATCATCGGTATATTGGCCGGCGCCGGTGAGGAAGCGGAAGTCTTCCTTGCGCTTCACGGGCGCGCCGATCATGCGATTGGGTTCGGGTGCATTCATGGCGGCCTCCCGAATCACGCGGCGGCGGTCGTGCCGGCGCGCATTTCCTGCGCGCCCGCGACCACCGCCTTCACGATGTTGTGATAGCCCGTGCAGCGGCAGAAGTTGCCGTCGAGGCCTTCGCGCACGTCGGCTTCAGTGAGGTCGGGCTTCTGTGCGGCGAGCGCGGTCGCGCACATCACCATGCCGGGCGTGCAGAACCCGCATTGCAGGCCATGGCATTCGCGGAACGCGGCCTGCATGGGATGCAGTGTGCCGTTCTTCGCGAGGCCTTCTATCGTCGTCACTTCCATGCCGTCGCACTGCACCGCGAGCTGGTTGCATGACTTGATTGCGCGACCATTGAGATGGACGGTGCAGGCCCCGCACTGCGCTGTATCGCAGCCGACATGGGTGCCGGTGAGACGCAGCTGTTCGCGCAGGAACTGGACGAGGAGCGTGTGAGGTTCGACCTCTGCGGTCACGGGCGAGCCGTTGACCAGGAGGCGGATACTGATCGCCATTGACTGTCTCCAATGTCGACCGGAGTTCGCGCTTTCGTGCCTGCTCCGGTCCCGCGCCGAAGCGCGTCGCCTGGAGCGGCGCTGTGCTTGACTCCGGTCCCATACTTTGTGATGGGATAGAGAGACCTGCCTGGGCCCGCTTATGACACTGAATCGACCGCCACAACCGCCCGCCGAAATACTTACCCGTTAAACGCATCGCGCTGGCTGCGCGCGCAACGCATACCGCCACGCAAACAATGACGAGGCGGTTCGGGCGAAGCGGGTGGAGCGGAATCTGGGTCCGGCTGGTGCCTTGCTGTTCAGTGAAGCCTGGACAGTAAAGCACAATTTGCCGGTTTACGCTGCGGGGGGTTGTACTTGCCGCAAGCGATGCGGCACAGCATGAAAAACGGCCCGCTCCGAATATCGGGCGGGCCGTTGCGTTGCAGTGCAGCGAGGCTTCGTAATAGACGCGCTTACTGTTCGTGATGCACGTGCTCGTGCGGCGCGTGCGCGAGGCGCGAATGCCGGCGCGAATAGCCGAAGTAGACGAAGAGGCCGACCGCGGTCCAGACGAGGAAGGCGACCCAGGTGAGCGGCTGCAGGTTGATCATCAGGAAGAGGCACGAGCCCACCGCGAGAACCGGCACCACGGGCACGCCCGGGCAGCGGAACGCGCGCGGCAGGTGCGGGTGCGTCCTGCGCAGGACGAGCACGGCGATCGACACCATCGAGAACGCGGCGAGCGTGCCGATGTTGATGAGTTCGGCGAGCACGTTGAGCGGCACGAGTGCGCCGACCAATCCGAAGAAGATACCCACGAGCCAGGTCGTGAAGAACGGCGTGGCGAAGCGCGGATGCACCTTCGAGAGCTTCGCGGGCAGCAGGCCGTCGCGCGACATCGCGTAGATGATGCGGGTCTGGCCGTAGCTCATCACGAGGATCACGGTGAGCATGCCGAGCACGGCGCCCAGATCGATGAAGCCCGCCACCCAGTTTTCGCCCGCCACCTGGAGCGCGAACGAGACCGGGTGACCGACATGGGCGAAGCGCTGCGAGGGCACGATGCCGGTCACGACCGCCGCCACGGCGACGTAGAGCACGGCGCACACCGCGAGCGACGCGATGATGCCGACGGGCAGATCGCGCTTCGGATTCTTCACTTCTTCGGCGGCGGAAGACACCGAGTCGAAGCCGATGAACGCGAAGAACATCACGGCCGCCGCACCGAACACGCCATTCCAGCCGTTGGGCATGAACGGATGCCAGTTCGCGGGCGTGACGTGGAACACGCCCACGGCGATCACGAGCAGCACCACGGTCACCTTGATCGCGACCATGATGTTGTTGATGCGCGTGGATTCGCGCACGCCCACGGAGAGCAGCGCGGTGATCGCCATCATCACGAGGAGGGCGGGCAGGTTGAAGAGCGTATGCACGCCGGGCACCGCGCCGGGCGCGGCGCTGAGCGCGGCGGGCAGCGTGAGGCCGAAGCCTGCGAGCAGCGACTGCAGATAGCCCGACCAGCCCACCGAGACCGCGGAAGTGGCGAGCCCGTACTCGAGCATCAGGTCCCAGCCGATGACCCACGCGGCCAGTTCGCCGAGCGTGGCGTACGAGTACGTGTAGATCGAGCCGGCGACGGGAATTGTCGAGGCGAATTCGGCATAGGCGAGCGCGGCGAAGCAGCAGGCCACGGCGGCGATCAGGAAGGAGATCATGAGCGCCGGCCCGGCCTGCACGGCGCCGGTGCCGGTCAGCACGAAAATGCCGGTGCCGATGATCGCGCCGATGCCGAGAAAGGTGAGGTCGAGCGCGCCGAGCGCTTTTTTCAGACCGGCGCCCTGAGCGCTCGCCTTCAGCATGTGCTCGACGTTCTTCTTGCGAAAGAGGGACATTTGGCTGGGAACTCCACGTAATACGCGCGAGAGCGCGGAGCCGGCGCGGTCTTTCGACCTTGACTTGCCTTCGCCGCTGGCTTCGCCGGCCTCGCGTGCCGATGTCTGGGGGAAACCCTAAATTTTAGCGGATGTCGCGCGCGAGCCCGGTCGAGCCGGGTCGAAAACGCGAGGATTGCGTGGACGATTCCGCCGCAAACCCGCACGCCTGCGCGCAATCATTGCGGCGACCGGTGCAAACGGCGCAATCCATTTCCGGATCAGTCGCTTATGGCGAGAAGGCTGCCTCGGTGGCGCGGGCAGAGCCGTTCAGGCGTTCACGGTGGGGGAGAGGTCGACGAGCCGGTTGCTCATGACGTAAAAGGTCAGCTCGGCGTTGTTGCTGAGCTTCATTTTTTCGAGCAGCCGCGTGCGGTAGACGCTCACCGTCTTCACCGAGAGCGAGAGCGCGTGCGCGATGTCGGTGAGGCGCTGGCCCGAGGCGAGCATGCACAGCGTCTGGTATTCGCGGTCGGAGAGCTTCTCGTGCGGGAGCTGCTCGCCGTCCACGAGCACGTAGTCCGCGAGCGCCTCGGCCATGGCCGGGCTCACATACTTGCGGCCCGCGGCGACCTGCTGGATCGCCGCAATCATCTGCGCGGCGTCCACCGTCTTCGAGAGATAGCCCGCCGCGCCCGCCTTCAGCGCCCGCACCGCGTATTGATCCTCGCGATACATCGAGAACATCAGCACCGGCACGCGCGGCGCCTTCTTCTTCGCGCGCTTGAGCACCTCGACGCCGTTCATGTCCGGCAACGAGATGTCGAGCAGGACCACGTCGCATACGTGCTTCTGGATCGCGGCGAGCGCCTCGGCGCCGGTCTGCGCCTCGATCACTTCGCTGGCGATGCCGCGGTCCAGCAGCAACTGGCGGACGCCCTGGCGCACGACGGCATGGTCGTCGACGAGCAGGATGCGATGGGTCATGAGCGAGCGCCTTCTTTCGGGAGGAGGGGCGAGGCGCCGAGCGATGTGCCGAGCAGCGCGTCCCAGGCGAAGCGGGCGCGCACTGTCGTGCCGCGCGGGGCCGCTTCGCGTTGCGAGGCTTCGTCGCGCCCGGCGGGCGCGATGCCGCCCGTGACGGCGCGCAGCGAGCCGCCGAAGGCGGCGCAGCGCTCGCGCATGCCGGCGAGGCCGTAATGGCTCGATTGGCTGGAGCGGTCCGTTCTCCTGGCACGCGTGCCCTCGCCGTCGCCAATGCCGTGCGCCGCGCCGCGGCGCGTGAGGCCGATGCCGTCGTCGACCACGGTGAGCGTGAGGTGGCGCGCCGTGCTTTCGAGCCGCACCTCGGCGCGCGTGGCGTGCGCATGACGTGCCACATTCGAGAGCGCCTCCTGCGCCACGCGGAACACGGCGAGCGCGGCTTGCGCGGGCAGGCGCGCGAGGCGCGCGTCGTCGGTGGTGACCGCCAGCCGGGCGGCCAGCCCGGTGCGCGCGCCGAAGCCTCGCACCCAGCCGGCCAGCGCGGGCGCGAGCCCCGCATCGAGTTGCGGCGCGTGCAAACCGTCGAGCACGTGGCGCATCGCGCCGGTGGCGGCTTCGAGTGAGCGAGCAACCAGCGCGAGTGCCTCGGCGCACTGCGGCGGGGCGTTGGCGGGCAGCCAGCTGTGAACGTTGGCAAGCGCAAAGTGCGTGGCGGCGAGTTCCGCGCCAACGCTGTCGTGGAGATCGCGCGCCAGGCGTTGGCGCGCCGCTTCGTCGGCGTGGATGGAGCGGGCGGCGGTGTCGCCGCCCGATGAGCGCCTCGCGTGGCGCGCGGGTGCGGCAATTTGCCGCTGAACCCGCGAGAGACCTTCTAGCGAGGCCGCCGTGGCCGCTTCATCTGCGGCGGCGGACCAGGCGAGGAGGGCGAGGCCGTCGGCCGCATAGGCGGCGCGAGGCGCATCGCTGCCTGGCGTGCACGCGTTCAATGCGGCGTATCTCGGCGTATCCATCATTCCCCCGTTCCTGAACCGGTCCTGGCTGTCGGGTTTTCGTCCGACGTTCTTGGTGTGACGGCAAACAGCACGGCGCAGCGTAACGAAATTTACTTTCCGTAACAACCGGCTCTGGCCCTCAGCCGATCCAATGTATCCGATGCTGCACTGCGATATTATCGCAAAAATCAAAAAACCCTCATATCTGACAAGGGTTAGCGCTAAAACCTCAGGTGTAGCGTGAAGTCACGCGCGTTTGTCATGTAGGAAAAACACTGACAACAAAGTATCGTGACTTTGTGACAAACGTAACCGCGTCAACGACAAAATAACGGGCCAATTTTCAGCGCGCAGGCGAAAAAAAACCGGAGCGCAAGGCTCCGGTTCTGCGAGTGGCGAACGACTCGGGCGCGGCGCTCAACCGACGAACGCTTTTTCCACTACGTAGTGCCCAGGTTCGTTGTTGCTGCCTTCCTTGAGGCCGGCCTTTTCGAGCAGTTCTACCGTGTCGCGCAGCATGTGCGTGCTGCCGCAGAGCATGATGCGATCGCGCTCCGGCGAGAACGGCGGCAGGTCGAGGTCTTCGAACAGCTTCTGAGTATCGATCAGCTCGGTGATGCGGCCGCGATTGTCGAACACTTCGCGCGTGACGGTCGGGTAATACACGAGCTTCTCGCGCACGATCTCGCCGAGGTATTCGTGCTCGCGCAGCTCTTCGGTGATGAAATCCTTGTACGCGAGTTCGTCGACGAAACGGCAGGTGTGCGTGAGCACGATCTTGTCGAAGCGGTCGTAGATGTCCGGGTCCTTGATGATCGACATGAACGGTGCGAGGCCCGTGCCGGTGGAGAGCAGCCAGAGGACCTTGCCGGGCAGGAGGTTGTCGGCCACCAGCGTGCCGACGGGCTTCTTGCCGATCAGCACCTTGTCGCCGATCTTCAGGTGCTGGAGGCGCGACGTGAGCGGGCCGTCCGGCACCTTGATGCTCAGAAACTCGAGATGCTCTTCATAGTTCGCGCTCGCGAGCGAGTACGCGCGCATCAGCGGCTTGCCGTCCACTTCGAGGCCGACCATCGTGAACTGGCCGTTGTCGAACCGCAGGGCCTGGTCGCGCGTGCAGGTGAAGCTGAAAAGCGTGTCGGTCCAGTGATGGACGCTCAGAACGGTTTCTTCGGTGAATTTGCTCATGGTTCCTGAATTGCGAAACAAGGGCCGCCGGATTCGGGCGGTCCTGCCGGCCTGCTGTCCAGTACAGCGTAGCTTGACGATATGCTCGGGACCCGGCTGCCCAATGCCCTGGTCTGCCCTGGACATCAGGCAGGCAAGCCCGGTTTTCCAGTCCGCCCCGCTGCGAACGAGGCGCAATCCGCCATTTTACCGCGCTCGGGCCACAAGGACCTGCTCAGGCCGATGTGCGGACCCCGCATGGATCAGACACGGTCCGCGCATGAGCCGCGCCCGGACGGCATACGGCCACGCTTCGCGGCAAGAGGTGACCCGGTGCGGTGGCTTGCTGGCGCGCCCCACGAGCATGATTGGCTCGGGCGCAGGACAGCTGGCGAGTTGCGATGGCGGCGGCGGGTAATCGTCCGGCCTTGTGGACCGGAGCTTGCAAGAACCCGCGAGAGCGGGGTCTCGAGCCGCCTGCGACGCAGCTTCATACGCGCGTAAGACGCGCGCGTGCGAATTTTGCGCTAAATGATACCGGAAGGCCTGACGGCCCGCAGCATTGACCCTGCTCGCGGGGCAGTTTCGGCGCGCATTTTAGGTGCGGATAGACGCGCGATCACGCCGTTTTCGACGCTGCAGCGGTGCTGCGGCAATGCGGCACGTGAGCGCTTCCTAGCGGTCCGCAGCAAGCTTCACGCCGAGCCCGATCAGCGCGGCGCCGCAAAACGCGTCGATGGGGCGGCGCAGGCGGCGATAACCGCGCTGGGTGCGATCGTCGGCGAACAGGAAGGCAAGGCTGCAATGCCAGCCGAACGACATCGCCGCGACCGTGGCAAGCGCGACGCCATAGAACCAGAGCGGCGGATGGGCCGGAAACACCGCCGCGAACACGCTGGTCCAGAACACGCACGACTTCGGGTTAGTCAGGCAGGTGAAGAGCCCCGCGCGCCACGTGCGCAGCCACGCGCGCCGGTCGGCGGGCGGCGGCGGCGCGGCCACCGCTTGCGCCGCCGCGGCCAGCTCGCGGCGCACGCCCGAACGCAGCAGCTTGAGTCCGAACCAGACGAGGTAGAGCGCGCCCGCCACGCGCACGCCGTTGTAGAGCCAGCCGATGTGCTGCAGCACCGCCGCGAAGCCGAGCATGGCTAGCGCGGCCCAGAGCGTGGAGCCCACGCCCACGCCCGCCGCCGAAGCCACGCCCAGCCCGCGCCGCCCGGCGAGCGAGAGCTGGGTCACCATGAAGAAGTTGGGGCCGGGGCTGATGAGCGCAAACAGATAGACGACAACGATCTGCAGCAGCGTGGCGAGGTAATGCATCCGGGGAGACCCGACGAAAGGCGCGGTGCGCAACGCGCCATAGTAGCGTGCTCGCGCGTGCCGCGGGCGGCATTCAAGAGCGTGCCGCGGGGCAGGCGCCGGATCGGCGGCGCCTGGTGGCCCGGCGCGTCATTCGAGCCGCAAGCGCGCCATATACGGCAGATGATCGGAAAGCCACGCCGTTTCCTGCGCGGGCTGGATCAATTCGACGGGCTTCAGGCCGCGCACGAACATCTTGTCGAGCGCGAGGGCCGGGGAGAAAGCCGGGAACGTGCGCGCGGGCTCGCCGAGCAGCGTGGCGACTTCCTGCAAGCCGTGCTCGGCGAACAGCGGCACCGAATCGTTGCGCCAGTCGTTGAAGTCGCCCGCCAGCACGAGCGGCCCCTGCGGCGCTTCCTTCACGATCCAGTGCGCGATCCAGTGCATCTGCCGCAGGCGCGCGCTGCGCGTGAGTGCAAGGTGCGCGCACAGCAGCGTGACCGATTGCCCGGCCACGTTCGCGCGCGCGACCAGCAAGCCGCGCCGCTCGAAGCGGTGCGCGGAGATGTCCCAGCGCCCGCCGAGGTCGAGCGGATGCGGCGAGAGGATCGCATTGCCATGCCGCCACGACGGCTTGAACACATTGGGGCCGAGCGCGATCTGCAACTCGAGCGCAGTGGCGATTTCGGTGGCCTGGCAGTGCCAGATGTCTTCGACCGGGTCGTCCAGCTGCGCGCCGAAGGCCGAGGCGAGCACCGGCTGCGGCAGGCGGCGGGCCATTGCCTCCTGGAGAAACCAGGCGTCGGCGTGGGTGGACTGGACCCAGCGCCGCATGGCCTCCCAGGCCTCGAAGCCGAGCGGCGAGCGGCCCTTGTGGAGGTTCCAGCTCACGGCGACGAAGTCGTTGCGCGGCGAGCTGTCGATCAGCGGTTGTTCGGGATTTCGCATGCTTTTTTAACGGGTTGGGTCGCGCCGGGTCGCGCATCCGTCACTGCGCGGCGTGAGGCGCGAGCGTCGCGCGCACCCGGTACACGAGCGAGGGGTTCCGGTCGACGATTTGCCAGTTCACCCATTGACCGTCCGGCACGATGAGGCCCGGATGGTTCGCACTCACCTGGCGCGGCTGCGGCGGCAGTTTGCAGCCTTCGGGCGTGCTCGGCGCGGTGTCGCCTTCGAGCGTTTCCTGGGCGTCGATCGACAGGACGATGAGGTTCGCCCGCACCTGCAGCGGCGAAACCGTGATCGTGCGTGACAGGTCGATGCTGCCCGCGGGCTGATCCTTGCAGCCCACGTTGTGCGCGACAACCTTGTGGTGCGTATCGGTGCGCGCCTGGCCGACCGTCGTGGTGCCGTCGAACGAGTCGATCTGCTGGCCGTCGCGCAACACCTCCAGCGTCCACTGCACCACGGCCTCGTTGACCGGCGCCGTCGCAGGCGCGGCGGGTGGGGGCGGCGGCGCAGTCGTCGTAGCAGGCGCGGTCGGCGCTGACGGCGGCGGTGGCGGTGGCGTCGTGGGCTCCCCGGCTGGCGCGACAGCGGGCCCCGGGGCCGGCACATAGGCCGGCACCTCGGGCTGTTGCGCCGTGCCTTGCCCCACCGCGCACGCGCTCGTTCCCGCCAGTGCGGCGCAGAACGTGAGCGTAAGGCAATGTTTCCACAACGTCATATTGGCGACTCCGTGCACGGCGCCCAGCGAGGCGATCACGTCGGCAACGCAACAGGGCGGGTACGTTCTGACCATCGATCCTATACCCGGTTCGCAAAGGCCGGACTGCTGCGGTTCATTTGAGATGGGGACGCGGCCGATCCCCTTCAACCGCAGCGCGCCGGGAGATTGAGTATTTGAGCGCAACAACCCCGAACCGCGCGCGGTATTCCGCACGAAATTGTTGTCTTCAGTGCAACGGAGACTTGTTGCTTATCGGCGTGGCTTTTCGATAGTCGATGTTTACACTGGCTCTCGCGTATTCCAAACCTCTCCCCGGATTGCGCACCGCCTGGCCTGCATCCCCGGCAGCCCATCGCACCGTGATCCGCAGTCGCCGGAAGGAGCACCGCCATGAAGAAGTCCATTCCGTTCGCTGCGCTGCTGGTCAGCGCCGCCACCGCCACCGCCCTCGCAGCCGCGCCGGCATTCGCGAGTGGCGATGCGGCGCCGACCGTTCAGTCAGATCCGGTCGTCGTAGCAGCCTCGAACAACGGTCCCAGGACGCGCGCCGAAGTGAAGGCCGAACTGGCGCGCGCCCGTGCCGACGGCGAACTCAGTCTCGACCCCAATTCGCCGGCTTATCCGCAGCAATATGCGATGGGCGGCTACACCGTGCCGCGCGAGCAGATCACGGCGGGCTTCTTCCGCGCCCGGCGCACGCAGTAGCGGTGTCTTTCAGCGTCGCCGTGACGTTCGCGGCTGACGCGCGGACACGCTGACTGCCTTCCTCTGTTCCCTTCCGCTCCTTCGCCGCGAGTGCAAGTCGTAGCCGCCTCGGTGGGCGGCGTACAATTTTCCTCAAGCAGCGGTGCGCGATGCGCACCGCCATACCCATGGCAGAGAGGATCGTGGCGCGGCCGGCTTGCCTGCTGGCGTCGCGAAGGCGGGACGCAGGGACATGGACCAGATCGAATGTGTTGTGATCGGCGCGGGCGTGGTCGGCCTCGCCGTGGCGCGTGCGCTTGCCGCGCGCGGGCGCGAAGTGATCGTGCTCGAAGCCGCCGAAGC
Organism: Paraburkholderia sp. JHI2823; assembly: GCF_038900695.1. Classification (NCBI taxonomy): domain Bacteria; kingdom Pseudomonadati; phylum Pseudomonadota; class Betaproteobacteria; order Burkholderiales; family Burkholderiaceae; genus Paraburkholderia; species Paraburkholderia sp. JHI2823. The sequence continues at coordinate 215,347 of NZ_JAYMRY010000008.1, forward strand.
CATCGGCACCAGCACCAGTTCGCGCAATAGCGAAGTCATTCACGCCGGGCTCTACTATCCGCGCGGCTCGCTCAAGGCCACGCTGTGCGTGCGCGGACGCGAGATGCTGTACGACTACTGCGCGACGCGTAACGTGCCCCACGCGCGCTGCGGCAAGCTGCTCGTCGCCACCGCGGCGAACCAGATTCCGCAGCTCGAGGCGATACTCGCGCGCGGCAAGGAAAACGGCGTGTTCGACCTCACGCGCATCAGCGGGAGCGAGGCGCTCGCGCTCGAGCCGGCGCTCGAATGCGTCGCGGCCGTGTACTCGCCGCAAACGGGCATCGTCGACAGCCATCAGCTCATGCTCGCGCTGCAGGGCGACGCCGAGCGCGACGGCGCCGTGATCGCGCTCAAGTCGCCGGTCGAATCGATCGACGCGCTCGGCAGCGGCTTCACCGTGAGGACGGCCGGGGATGCGCCGACCGACATCCGCGCGGCCTGCGTCATCAATAGCGCGGGCCTTTACGCGACGAAGCTCGCGAAGCGCATCCGGGGGCTCGACGCGCGCCACGTGCCGCCGCTCTATCTCGCGCGCGGCAATTACTTCAGCGTGTCGGGCCGCGTGCCGTTCACGCGTCTCATCTATCCGATGCCGAACGACGCGGGCCTCGGCGTTCATCTCACGCTCGATCTGGGCGGGCATGCGCGCTTCGGCCCCGACGTCGAATGGATCGACGCGATCGACTACGACGTCGATCCGCGGCGCGCCGAATCGTTCTACGCGCAGATCCGCAGCTACTGGCCCGCGCTGCCCGACGGCGCACTGCAGCCGGCCTACGCGGGCATTCGCCCGAAGCTCTCGGGCCCGGGCGAGAGCGCCGCCGACTTCATGATCCAGGGCGCGGCCTCGCACGGCGTGCGCGGCCTCGTGAACCTGTTCGGCATCGAGTCGCCGGGGCTCACGGCTTCGCTCGCGATCGCGCAGCGCGTGTGCGAAATGGCCGCGATCGACTGAATTCCCTTCTTGCCATTCCCCTTCCGTGAGTGAGCCGCATGTTGCGGCTCACTTATCTCCGGCATTGCAGCGTCTCGCCGTCTTGCTTCGTTGTTAAGCTTCTTCGCCACGCCGCCAACGGAGCGGCGTCCGGCATTCGCGTGGCAAAAGCCGCGCGTTACCCCAGCGAACGAATCGCCACAACACAATACTGGAGTGAGTCATATGCAATCGTCCCGTCGCAGCTTTCTGATCACGAGCATTGGCGTTGCCTCGACGCTCGCGCTTTCGCGCCAGGCCTTCGCCGATGCGCCCAAGGTCGCCGAATCCGATCCCACCGCCCAGGCGCTCGGCTACAAGCTCGACGCGACCCAGGTCGACAAGGCGAAGTTCGCGAAATACGCCGCCGGCCAGGACTGCAGCAATTGCTCGTTCTACCAGGGCAAAGCCACCGACGCGTTCGCGCCGTGCCCGATGTTCGGCGGCAAGCAGGTCGCGGGCAAGGGCTGGTGCAGTGCGTATAACAAGAAGGCGTAAGGCAAGCGGAAAGCGGCGCGGGAGACCGGGTGCCCGGTTATGGCGCGCAGGCCTCGCGCACCCGGGCGCCGCGCGCTTCACCTGCAAAGTCATCGGGGCGCGCTAGCGCCGCGCCTGCAGGAGCGGCGGACGCCGGCCGAACCACGGGCGCGCCGCCTCCAGTTGCGCGGCGAGGCGCAACAGCAGCGCATCGTTGCCCTCGCGCGCGGCGAACTGCACGCCGATCGGCAGCCCGCGAGCGTTCCACGCGAGCGGCACCGACATCGACGGCTGTCCCGTCAGATTGAAGAGCTCGGTACAGCCCGCCCACGCGAACGCCTTGTTCGAGGCTTCGGTCAGCAGCTTTCGCATCAGCACTTCCACCGGCACGGCCGTGACCGCGCGCATCTGCATGCGCTCGCCGGAGCTCGGCTTCAGCTCGCCGATCTTCACCGGTGGCGCGGCGAGCGTCGGGCACAGCAGCACGTCGTAGCGCGTCATCAGGTCGGCCAGTTGCGCCGTGATGCGCTGCTGCACGTCGAGCGCCGCAGGCAGCTCGCGTTCGCCGAGCTTGCGGCCGACGTGCGCCATGGCCCACGTCGCGATCTCGAACTCCTGGCGGCGCGGCTTCGTGCCCGTGATCTCGTCGGCGTTCAGCACGTATTGCTCTGCCACCACGGACCACAGCATGAGGAAGGCCTCGCGCGCCGCCGCGTAATCCACGGACAGCGCGTACGGCTCCACGCGATGGCCGAGCGAGGTCAGCAGCGCGGCCGCGTCGTCGAGCGCGCCGCTCACTTCGGGCGAGAGCGTATCCGCGAACATGGGTTCGCGCAGCAGCGCGATGGCAAGCGGCTTCGAGCCCTCGAGCGGCGCGCGCGCGGCGGCGAGGAAGGTGCCCGGCGCGCCCGGCGGCAAGGTGGGATCGCCGGCAATCAGGTCGAGCATGAGCGCGCTGTCGCGCACGCTGCGCGAAACGGCGAGATCGACGCCGAGCGCGCCGGGCGGCGGCGGCACATCCGTGGCGGGCTGGAACGCGCGCGACGGCTTGAACCCGAAGAGCCCGCAGCACGAGGCGGGAATACGGATCGAGCCGCCGCCGTCGGACGCGTGCGCGAGCGGCACGATGCCGGCCGCCACCGAAGCGGCCGCGCCGCCGCTCGAACCGCCCGGGGTGTGATCGAGGCTCCAGGGGTTGCGGCACGGGCCGAACAGCTCGGGCTCGGTGTAGGGCATCTGCCCGAGCTCGGAAGCGCTCGTCTTGCCGAAGATGTTCAGGCCTGCGGCGCGAAAGCGTGCGACCACGGGCGCGTCCGCGGTGGGAATGTAATGGCGGTAGTGGCGGCTGCCCAGGGTCATGCGCAGGCCCGCCACCGCCGCGCCAAGATCCTTCACGAGAAACGGGACGCCCGCGAGCGGACCGTCATGGAGCGAGTCGACGCCGTTGCCTCCGGCCTCGATGCGCCGCGCGCGCTGTCGCGCCGCCTCATAGTCCTTGAGGATGATGGCGTTGATCGCGGGATTGGTGGCCTCGGCGCGCGCGATGGCGGTGTCGAGCAATTCGCGCGCGCTCACCTCGCCGCGGCGCACCAGATCGGCGAGGCCGATGGCGTCGTATTCCAGATAGTCGGACTGCAAGGCGCGCACTCCTCGTCGTCGGGTTGGGGGTCATCCGGCAGCGTACGAGAGGAGTGTAAGCGGGCGCGCGGGCGTTGTGCCATTGGACGGGCAACGCAGGCGCAGATGCTTGCGCGCGCCACGATCGGCGCGCGGCAGACCAGGCGGCGCCCGGTGCGCAAGGCTGCGCAACGCCGCCCGCCGCCCGGCGGCGCCGGTATTACAGATGCTCGGCGAGGAAGCTCAGCGTGCGGCCGTGCGCGAGCGCGGAGGCGTGCTGGTTGTACGACGCGCGCACCGGGCAGTTGAAGCCGTGATCGGCGTTCGGATACAGATGGAACTCGGCGTTCGGGCGGCCCGCGAAGCGCTCCTTCACCTGGCCGACCGCCGAGAGCGGAATGCCGTGATCGAGTTCGGCGTAGTGGAAGAGGATCGGCTTGGTGACCTTGTCGGCGACGTCGAGCTGGTTCTGGATGCCGCCGCCGTAGTAGGACACCGCCGCATCCAGCGAGCCGCTGGCGGCCGCGAGGTAGGCGAGACGTCCGCCGAAGCAGTAGCCGATCGCAGCGACCTTGCCCGTGCACTCGGGCAGCGCGCGCAGCGCGGCTGCGGTCGCGCCGATGTCCTCGACCGCGAGGTCGACGTTCGTCTTCTGCAGCAGCTCGATGCCGCGGTCGCGGTCCGCGCCCACGTAGCCGAGTTCGATGCGCGGGGCCGTGCGCCAGAACACATCGGGGGCGATCGCGACGTAGCCATCGAGCGCGTATTGCTCGACCACGTCGCGAATGTGTCCGTTCACGCCGAAGATCTCCTGGATGATGACGATGCCCGGGCCCTTGCCGCCCTTGGGCAGCGCGAGGTACGCGCCGAAGCTGTCCTTGCCGGCGGGAATGTCGATCCATCGAGTCGAAAGGCTCATGTTGCTCTCCGTCTTATTGCGTTGATGAGTCATGCGGTGGCCATCGCGCGGCGCGGCGTGTGTTTGGCTGTGTTTGCGCGGGCGATGGCATCGCGAAATCGGGGAGCCAGTTTGCCATAGGGCCATGAACCTCTGCAGAGCGCGCGCGGGTTTGACGGCGCGCATCGACCGCCAGGAGCCAGGCGACGCTCGGCAAACTCGCTGGCGATTCAAGAGCCAGGCGCTCGATGCGGCCAAATTGCGATGCGTCGGGATCCGAAATTAATCGAATGCTTACTTGAACCGGTCCTCGCGCCATCGCGCGTGCGGCATGACGCCACGAATGGCAAACGTTATCGCGAAGGCGAGGACTCTTCATATTGCCGCATTACGCCCCTGGTGGATTCCCGCAACGGGTGCGCGAACAACCAACAACTCCCGTCAAAAATCTCAAAAACAGCTCGCGGGAGTCGTATCGCGGGCCTTTCCAGGCATTGCATCCAAAGCGGGATGCCGTATTACACAAGGCTTTCGGTCGAAAGATCAGGGTTCCAGACCGTTGTTGCATTACGCATATTGGTACTCGCACCAATATCTGAAAAAAGTCCCCCAAATTAATTTGATCGCCTACACTTGCGCGCAAGTATGGATGGGGGTTCCGCCATGAGCGGGTCTTTCACCATGCTGGCCAGGTGCATCAAGGATGCATCCTGCGTGGTCGTCCGCACGGGGAGCGACACGTTCGGGGCGCGGGAGCACTGGGCGATTACGTAGCTTTTGGGTTCGAAACTGGAGACTTACATGAATATCAAGCTTCACAAGCTGTTGCCGATCAGCGCTGCGGCCATGTTGTTCGCGTCGTTCGCAACGGCAGCGAGCGCAGACGTCACGGTCAAGATTGGCCACGTCGCTCCGCTCACGGGCGGCATTGCGCACCTCGGTAAAGACAACGAAAACGGCGCACGTCTCGCAGTCGAAGAGATCAACGCGAAGGGCCTCGTGGTCGGCGGCCAGAAGGTCACGCTCGTGCTCGACGCACAAGACGACGCGGCTGACCCGCGCACGGCCACCCAGGTCGCGCAGAAGCTCGTCGACGACAAGGTCGTCGCCGTCGTCGGCCACCTGAACTCGGGCACCTCGATCCCGGCTTCGAAGATCTACAGCGATGCGGGCATCGTGCAGATCTCGCCGTCGGCCACGAACCCGGCCTACACGCAACAAGGCTTCAAGACGACCTACCGTGTCGTGGCGACCGACGCCCAGCAGGGTCCGGCGCTCGCGAACTACGCAGCGAAGAACCTGAAGGTGAAGACCGTGGCCGTGGTCGACGATTCGACGGCTTATGGTCAGGGTCTCGCGAACGAATTCGAGAAGACCGCCAAGGCGCTCGGCATGACCGTGGTGTCGCATGACGCGACCAACGACAAGGCCGTGGACTTCCGCGCCATTCTCACGAAGATCAAGGGCGAAAACCCCGACGCGATCATGTACGGCGGCATGGACGCCACCGGCGGCCCGTTCGCGAAGCAAGCCAAGCAGCTTGGCCTGCGCGCGAAGGTGCTCGCGGGTGACGGCGTCTGTACCGACAAGCTGGCCGACCTGGCCGGCGACGCGACCGACAACGTCGTGTGCTCGGAAGCCGGCATGGCGCTCGAGAAGATGCCGGGCGGCAAGGATTTCCAGGCCAAGTTCGAGAAGCGCTTCGGCCAGCCGATCCAGATCTACGCACCGTTCACGTATGACGCCGTGTACATCATCGTCGACGCGATGAAGCGTGCGAACTCGACGGATACGGCCAAGATCCTCGCCGAAATGCCGAGCACGGACTACAAGGGCGTGATCGGTGAGACGACCTTCGATTCGAAGGGCGACCTCAAGCACGGCGTGATCTCGCTGTACAACTACAAGGCGGGCAAGAAGTCGCTGCTCGACGTCGTGAAGATGTAATTCGCCTCTGGCGATATCGCTTGCGCGATTGGAAAAGCCCGCGGGTTTTCGGACCCGCGGGCTTTTTGTTTATTGCCTCGGGCAACACGCGTTCGCGGACTAGATCCGCAGCCGCCGCAGCACCTTCGGCCCCGCAAACGCCACGAGCGCCGCGCACAGCGCCACGACGGCGAGCCCGATCGTGAGATTCGTCACCTGCGTAATGCCGCCGATCACCACCGGCCCGAACAGCAAGCCGAAATAAGCGAGGCCCGCGACGTGCGCGAGGCCTTCGGCCGCGTGGATGCCCTTCACGCGCGCAGCGGCCGCGAACAGCACCGGCATCATGTTGGCGAGGCCGAGGCCCATCAGGGTGAAGCCCACGAGCGCCGTGAACGAGTAAGGGAGCACCAGCGCGCCGATCATGCCCGCGCACGCGAGCGAGGCGCTCGCCATCACGAGCTGGGGCGCGCCAAAGCGCGCGCGCACCGCGTCGCCGGCAAAGCGCGCCGCGGCCATGCCGCCCGAGAACGCCGCGTAGGCCGCGCTGGCGAGTGCGGGCGTGGAGAGCACGACGTCGCGCATATAGACCGTGGCCCAGTCGTACATCGCGCCTTCGGCGATCAGCGCAATGAGCGCGATGGCGCCGAGCGCCCACAGCGCCGGGGTGCGCCAGCGGTTGCCGGTTTTCGCGTGCTCGCCATGCGTCGCGTGCGGCACGTGCGGCAGCACGGCGGGGCACGAAAGGAAGAGCACGAGTGCCGACAGCGCCGCGGCGAGAAAGAGGTGCAGCGCGGGCGCCATGCCGCGCGCGAGCAGCACGCCGCCAATCGCCGCCCCCGCCATGCCGCCCAGACTGAACATGCCATGCAGCCCCGACATGATGGGCTTCGCCACCGCTTCCTCGACGGCGCTCGCCTCCGCGTTCATGGCGACGTCGAGCGTCGCCATGCCCATGCCGAACACGGCGAGCACGACGAGCAGCATCCAGTAATAGGGCACGGCGAGAATCAGCGCGCCGGACACGCACATGGTGAGGCCGCCGGTGAGGCAGGCGCGGCGCGAGCCCGCGCGCGCGATCCAGCCGCCGAGGGTCGTCATCGCGGCGATCGAGCCGCCCGCCACGGCGAACAGCGCGTACGAGAGCAGCGCCGGGCTCAGATGGAACTTGTCGCGCACGGTCGGCACGTGCACGCCCCACGACGCGTACATCATGCCGGCGATGAAAAAGAGCGCCATCGTCGCGATGCGCGCGCGGTTGCGCCTGCCGGCGGGCAGCGCCCGGTGATGAGCGGTGGGGCCGGCGACGGCGAGGGCGGGATCGGTTGGTCGGTCGGACACGGGAATTCCGGGCAGAGGCGTTGAGCGAAACGGAGACTCAAGTGGCACCAGAAACGGAAGCCTCCTGAAAGGAGTCGATTCTAGCGAAGGCGCGCAACGGCTGCCGGGCGCGCTCGCGCTGTTCTACTATCCAGGAGCGGTGTGCCGCGCCGCTGTCCCTTGCCCACAGCACCGTTGGAGGACGTGCCCTTGAAAATCCCCGCTCACGCACCCTTGCATTTGATGCACCAGACGGCCGTCGGCGCGCTCGCCACGCACTCCCGCGAGCCGCGCGGGTTTCCGTATCCGACGCTGCTGCCGTTCGCGCCCGACGCGCGGCACCGCCCGGTAATACTCGTGAGCCGGCTTGCCGAGCACACGCGCAACCTGCTCGACGATCCGCGCGCCGGTTTTCTCGTCGCGCACTCAGCCGACGCCGACGTGCTCAACGCGCCGCGCGCCACGCTGCTCGGCCGCTTCGAACCGGTCGCTGCCGCCGCCGATGGCGAAGCGAGCGTGGCACTGGCGCGCCGCTACCTGCGCTATCACCCCGATGCCGAACGTTATCTCGCGCTCGGCGACTTCACGTTCTGGATCATGCAGGTCGAGCGGCTGCGCTATATCGGCGGTTTTGGCGCGATGGGCTGGATGGACGGCGCCGATCTCGACACGCTGGAACCGCTCGCCGCCGACGATGAAACCACGCTGATCCGCTTTTTCGAGACACATTCGCAGCGGCGCGCCGGACTCGATCTTGCCGGCGTGGATCGCTACGGCGCCGATCTCGTGATCGATGGCGCCTGCACCCGCTTCGTGTTCGAAGCGCCGCAGCCGGATTTGCCATCCTTGCATGCGGTGCTAGCGGACTGCATCGAGCGACATTCGTCGTGACGAGGTTTTCCGCGCATGCGGCCGCTAATAGCCCATCGATATAGCGGATTGCCTCTCGCGACTTGCCAATGGTATGGCCCTTCGCCGTCGATGGGCCGCAAGTTGTCATGCGATGAAATGTTTGACGCATTTCAAGACATTTAATTTTCATCCGTTGCTAATTATGAGATGTGGATTTTTCTGTTAAAAGCAAGATTTAGTAAAAATCCTGATTTGCACGAAATGACAAAGAGTTAGACCCTAGTGGGAAGGACGGTGGAATCGATATCACGTTAAGGTCATTTTTATTGTCCGTGTACTTCCGGGCATTCGATTCTGTGTTAATCTCGCCACCGATTTCCGAGGCACGCATCTCTCAATGGGCATACTGGCATGAGATCAGTAGCCATTATGATCAAACCACAAGGGCACCTATGTCTTCCTACAAGGAACTCCTCGCTCAGCGAGAAAAGCTGGAAAAGCAGATTGAAGAGGCGAAGGCTCGCGAATATGCCGAGGTCCTCGACGAAATCAAGCAAAAAATGGCCGACTACGGCATTACCCTGGCAGAACTCGGCGGCGGCCGCGCTAACGCGAAGGCCGCAAAAGCCGCCAGCCGCTCACGCGCGAGCGTCGCGCCAAAATACCGCGATCCGGAAAGCGGAAGCACCTGGTCGGGCCGCGGCAAGCCGCCGCGCTGGATCGCTGGCCAGGATCGCGATCGTTTTCTGATCCAGAAGTAAATCGGCTCGCCGGCGGCGCGCACGAACGCGCCATGCATCGAGCCGATGCAGGAGTGGGGTCAGGCGGGGAATCGTCTGATCCGCTAAACGAGAAGCCGCGCAGTCGACCGACGCGCGGCTTTTTGATTTTCTGATCGCGGCAGGCGGATCGAACCGGATCCGGGACAGGAATGCGAATGCTTCGCGTTATTGTAGGCGTCTGATTTAAAAGAGATTTTTAGGGATATCCATAAAATCGACGCACAGGGGGACTACAATTGCGGTTATTCCCTAATTTTGCCGGTTGCTGTGCATGACTTCCTCCTCCGCTCCACCGTTATCAGATAAACACGACGTCGCGCGCCGCACTACGTGGGTCAGCGTTGCTGTCAATTGTGTTCTGGTGGTGCTGCAAATCGTGGTCGGCGTGGTGGCGCATTCGCAGGCGTTGATCGCCGACGGCGTCCATACCCTGGCCGATATCGTCTCCGATTTCGTCGTGCTGCTGGCCAACCGGCATAGCGGCGCCAAGCCGGACGCCGATCACAACTACGGCCACAGCCGTTATGAGACAGTCGCCTCGCTCTTCCTCGGCGCATTGTTGATTGCGGTGGGCGTCGGCATGCTGGTGCGCGCCGGCACGCGCATCATGAATCTCGGTGATATTCCGCCGCTGCACGCGAGCGCGCTGATCGTCGCGCTGCTCGTGCTGGTTCTGAAGGAAGGCCTCTTTCGCTACATGCTGCGCGAGGCGCAGCGCGTGCGCTCCGCCATGCTGATCGCCAATGCGTGGCACGCGCGATCGGACGCGGCGTCGTCGCTCGTGGTGGCGATCGGTATCGTCGGCAGCCTCGCGGGCGTGCGGCTGCTCGATCCGATCGCGGCGGCCATCGTCGGCTTCATGGTCGCGCGCATGGGCTGGGTGTTCGGCTGGGACGCGTTGCAGGACCTCTCCGACCGCGCGCTGGACGAGGCCGCCGCAGCCGACCTGCGCGCGCTCCTCGTCGAAACGCCGGGCGTGCTCGACGTGCACGAGATGCGCACGCGCAAGACCGGCGACCTCGCGCTCGTGGATGCGCACATCCTCGTCGATCCGCTGATTTCGGTTTCGGAAGGTCACTACATCGCCGAGACGGCGCGCGCGCGCCTGCTCACCGATTCACGCGTGCTCGACGCGCTCATTCACGTGGATCCCGAAGACGATATGCACGTGCGGTCGGTGGCCAACCTGCCGCCGCGCGAGGACGTGGCGGCGCATCTGCGTGAGGCGCTGGCGGAGCACGACGTCCATGTGGAAGGCGTGACGCTGCACTACCTGAGCACGGGGCTGGAGATTCAGGTGGTGCTGGCCGCCGCGGACGACGCACGCCGCATCGCCCTGGTGGATCTCGAAGCACTGCGCGCGCGCCTCGGCGCGAGCAAGCTCGACGTGATGCAGTCGCTCGATGCGCAAGGCGCGCTCGCAACGCACGACAAGCCGCGCGCCACGGACTGAGCCGCGTCGCACGGCGCGCAGGCGAGCGGCGCGGCGAAGACGCCGCTGCGCCTACGCTGGCCTGGATTAGAGCGGCAACTGCGTATCGAACTTGATTTCCCGCAGCACGACGCTGGTGCGCACTTGCGCCACGGCGGGAATGCGGAAGATGCGCTCGTGCAGAAAGGTGTCGTAGGCCTTGATATCGGGCGCGACGATTTTGAGAATGTAGTCCGATTCGCCCGTGGTGCTGTAACACTCGGTGACTTCGGGGCAGGTGGCGATCTCGCGCTCGAAGGCTTCGACGCCGCCTTCAGTATGTCGCGTGAGATGGATATGCGCGAGCGCGCAGACGTGCAGGCCAAGCTTTTCGCGATCGAGCAGCGCCGTGTAGCGCTGGATCACGCCCGACTGTTCCATGTCCTTGATGCGGCGCCAGCACGGTGTGCTGGACAGACCGACCTGGTCGGAGATTTCCTGCACGGAACGGCGCGCGTCGAGCTGCAGCAGGCGCAGGATCTTCTGAGAGAACGTATCGAGTGTCAACTGCGCCTCCATTGCGTCGCTGTATCCCTGAATGGTAGAGGTCAGGAGAACAGAACGCAATGTAAAGCGCAACCGATGAGGGAGATTACCTAATTTGCCGGTGCACTTGCGGTGTTTTGCCCTGAGTCGTCCCCATCAGGGTCGGCTTGCCTTGCACTGAAGCCGGCCCGCAGGTCGGCCAGCATGTTGCAGAAAAGGGCGCCTTGTTCGATCGCGTCGTCCAGCGCCACGTGCGTGTGCGGATGGTCGTCGAACCAGTGTTTCGGAAAGCGTGGCTTGATGCACTTGCGGTACGGCAGGCCGGTCATCGCGAACGCGAGCGTCTTGATGTCGAGCGCCGACCACGAGAACGGGCAGCGCCCCGCAAAGCGCATCATGTACCAGAACATGAAGGTGAAATCGAAGCCTGCCGGCATCGCGACGAACACGGGCTTCCCGGGCAGCGCCTCCACCCATTCCACATAGGCGACGAGCGCCGCCGCCGGATCCTGCAGATCCTTGCGGCAGGCGGCCCACGCGTCGGGCTGCGTCGCCCACCACGCGGCCTGCACCGGATGCGGCGCCGCGCCTTCCAGCATCTCCAGATTGGCCGAGAACGTGGCGATCAGACGCTTGTCGGCGGTGTAAGCAGCCGAAGCGAAGCTCAGCATCGAATGCGGGCCGGGGATCGGACCATCGGCCTCGACGTCGGTGCTGACGTAGATTTCCTCAATAGCGGCCTGATTCATCGTACGTTTCACTCTCATCCAGGTACGCCATCTGCGACGTATGGGTTGGAACGGCGCTCTTCTCCGAACGTCGAGACTGGGCCATGACCGGGCACGAACGTGACGTCGTCGCCGAGCGGCCAGAGCTTTTCGCGAATCGAGCGGATCAGGTCGGCATGATTGCCGCGCGGGAAGTCCGTGCGGCCGATCGAACCCGCGAACAGCACGTCGCCGACGGTGGCGATGCGGTGCTTGCGGCTGAAGAAGATCACATGGCCGGGCGTGTGCCCGGGGCAGTGATAGACCTCGAGTTCCTCGCTGCCGAAGCGCACGGTGTCGCCGTCGCGAAGCCAGCGCGTGGGCTCGAACGCCTCGGCGTGACCGAAGCCGAAGCGCACGCTCTGCTGCGGCAACTGGTCGATCCAGAAGCGCTCGTCTTCCTGCGGCCCTTCGATCGGCACGCCGAATTTCGTCGCGAGCGCCTTCGCGCCGGCGCAGTGGTCGAGGTGGCCATGGGTGAGCAGCACCTTTTCCAGCTGCACGCCCTGGCGTTCGATCTCGGCCTCGATGCGCTCGAGGTCGCCGCCAGGGTCGACGACGGCGGCGCGGTTCGTCGTTTCGTCGACGAGCAGCGAGCAGTTTTGCTGGAACGGCGTGACGGAAATCAGCGTGACTTTCATGCGGGTTCGTGGGTTCGGGTCTTGCGGGGGGTACGGCGACGCGTTGTAACAGGCGACGCACGTGGGAGTCCCAGCCAAAAGCCCGATTGTACCGGGGTGCAGGAAGCCCCGCCCAGGCCGTCCGCGGACGGCTGAATCCCTTGTCAGACAAGGGCGCGCGCGGGCGCCGGGCGAACGGCTTTGTTACGCCAATAGTGAGAATTCATGGGCAATGTTGGGGCTCGCACATGACAGGAATAACTTTTGGGTATAATGCGGCCTATCAACGCACGAGTTTCGTGCTTTCACTGGGTGATGTGGACCGCGTAAAAAGAGGTCGCGATACATCACCGTCAAGCAGTGCCGTCGTTTGGGGGCTGGCCAAAGAGGCTGCCTTACAAGATGGCAAATCAGGTGTCGATCCGTTCGACGCCGCACGTCTCGTCCAGCCAGGCGCCGCGCGCCTGCAACGGCCTGCATGCCGTGACGCTGGGTGGGGCCTACGCCGCCGTTCCTGTGCGCCGTGAGTTTCCGGCACACCTGAACGAGAGTCATCGTTCGATGGCGGCATGTGGGGTCTGGTCAGGCTGCCGGGGACAGGCTGCGCCAGACGTGAAACATAACTAGCGGTTAGCGGCTTATTGGGGCTGCATCCGGGCATTGGCACGCGTTCGCCTTTTTCATTGGTGGCGAGCGATGGCGAAGCCATGCCTGAAACCGCCGAAGCCATCCGACAACGCGCACACATGGCGCGGGACCGGCTTCGAAAACGGGATGGCAATGTTATGAACCTTAGACTGACTCGACGACGACTCGGGAGTCTCGCAGCCGTGTCCGTGCTGGCCGGCTGTGCCATGCCTGGGCCGCAGAACCAGGCCGCCAGCGACTCCCTTCGTACGACGGATGTCGCGTTCAGCGCGCCCCAGGGTTACGGCTCCGCGCTCGCCGCGCTGCCGGCATCGGGTACCGCGAAGGACAACTCGCTCGCGAACGCCCAGGCGATCGATGACGATAGTCCGGACGTCCACTCGTTCCACCAGAAGGGCCGCGCCTCGTGGTACGGCCGCGCGTTCCACGGCCGCCGCACGGCGAGCGGCGAGCGCTTCAACATGGGCGCGCTGACGGCTGCGCACCGCACGCTGCCGCTCGGCTCGTATGTGCGCGTGAGCCTGCCGGGCACCTCGAAGTGGGTGGTAGTGAAGATCAACGACCGTGGCCCGTACGTGCGTGGCCGCGTGCTCGACCTCTCGTACGCCGCCGCCAAGGTCCTTGGCTTGCAGCACGCGGGTACGGCGAAGGTGGACATCGAAGGCCTCTCGCGGCAGGAAGCGAAGAGCGCGCAAGCGGAGATGGTTGCCGCGAACTCGAACAGCGACAACTAAGCGCGTTCGTCCGGGCGTGGCGCTGAGTGCGCCGCGACGCGCCCGAAGCCGAACCGCCGCCTGGCCGCTGGATGCATACGCGAAGGGCCGCCTCGTTGGGCGGCCCTTCGGTTTTTTGGCGGCTGCTTTCTGTTGACTGGCGGGCTCAGTCCTCGGCCTCTTCCTGGCCTTCCCCCTTCAGTTCCAGCGCCCTGGCATAGAGCGCATTGCGCGACGCGCCCGTGAGCGCCGCCGCGATCCTGGACGCGCCCTTCACCGGCACTTCCTGCAGCAGCACGCGCAAGAGTGCGTCGTGATCGGCTTCGCCATCTGCCTGCGCGCTCGCGCCTTCCACCAGCAGCACGAACTCGCCGCGTTGACGGTTGGCGTCCGCAGCGAGCCACGCTGGCGCTTCGGCCAGGGTGCCGCTCCAGAGCGACTCATGTAGCTTCGTCAATTCGCGGGCGATGAGAATGCGGCGCGAACCGCCGAACGCATCGGCGAGCGACTGCACGGTTTCGACGATGCGATGCGGCGCTTCATAAAAGACCATCGCGTGCGTATGCGTGACGAGCGGCTGCAGGGCGGCCGCTCGCTGCCTGGGCTTGGGCGGCAGAAAACCGAGGAACGTGAACGTCGAGACCCAGTCGCCGGCTGCGGAAAGCGCCGTTGCGAGCGCGCTCGCGCCGGGCAGCGGCACGACGTTCAGGCCGGCGGCGCGCACGGCGTCCACGAGCTTTGCGCCGGGATCGGAAATGCCGGGCGTGCCCGCGTCGGAAACGCAGGCAACGCGCTCGCCCGCGCGCAGAAACTCGATCACGCGCTGCGCCGCCTCGCGCTCGTTGTGCTCGTGCACGGCGACGAGCGGCTTCGAAATGCCGTAACGCGCGAGGAGCTGGCCGGTGTTGCGCGTATCTTCGGCGGCAATGCGATCGACGAGACCGAGCACATGCAGTGCGCGCAAGGTGATGTCGGCGACGTTGCCGATGGGCGTTGCCACGACGTACAGCGTGGCGGCCGGATACTGCTGGGCCTGTGCGAGTTCGAAGGGGGACGAGAGGGACGTCATGACACGGAACGCGCGAACGCAGGACAAGAGGCCGACATTGTGCCACGCAGGCGCGGACGCGCCCGAGCGAAGCGACGCGAGCGAACGCGCACGCACAGACAACTTTTCAGTTCGCACGCGGTCGAATGCCCAACGCCGCGCCACAGGGGCGCGTTTCGAGGCGCACGCGCTTGCGTTCTTGCGCAGAGAGCGACTGGAACTCGTGGCGCGTAACGTGCACTGCCGGGGCGGCGAACTCGACCTCGTGATGCGCGAGCGCGACGGCACGCTGGTTTTCGTGGAAGTGCGCGCACGGGCGCGGCCCGAATTCGGCGGCGCGGCGGCGAGCGTGGGATGGCGCAAGCAGCAGCGCGTGCTGCGCGCGGCGCGCTATTTCCTCGCAAGGTGGCGCACCGACGATGCGAACCGCGAAGCTAACGAAAAACCGGGCACGCCGCCCGCGTGCCGCTTCGACGTGATCGCGTTCGAGAGTGGGCGGCTCGTGTGGCTGCGCGATGCGTTTCACGCGCAAGCAGACGAGAGTTAAAACGTGGATCAATAATAGAAGGGTGAAAATGAACGCCCTCGAGTGCGCTAAACTTGCGGCACACCGCACCACGCGAAATTCTTGCGATACCCGCAGTACAGATTAGAGAGACGATGTCCGTCGAACGCATTCAACAGCACTTCCGCGATAGCGCAGCCATCAAGCTCGCGGCCATGGAAACCCTGGCGGTCCCGATTGCCGCCGCGGTCGATACGATGTTCGCCGCGCTTGCGAACAGCAACAAGATCCTCGCATGCGGCAATGGCGGATCCGCCGCCGACGCCCAGCATTTCGCCGCCGAACTGATCGGCCGTTTCGAGCGTGAGCGCCCGGGCCTGCCCGCGCTCGCGCTCACCACCGACGCATCGGTGCTCACCGCCGTCGCCAACGACTATGCGTATGAACAAGTGTTCGCGAAGCAGGTGCGCGCACTCGGCCAGCCCGGTGACGTGCTGCTCGCCATCACGACTTCGGGCAACTCGGCGAACGTGCTGGCCGCGATTCACGAAGCGCACGAGCGCGAAATGATCGTGATCGCGCTGACCGGCAAGGGCGGCGGCGATGTGAACGCCATGCTCGCCGATACCGATATTCATCTGTGCGTGCCCAGCGACAGGACGGCGCGTATCCAGGAAGTGCATCTGTTGGCTATCCACTGCCTGTGCGACGGCATCGATGCGATGCTGCTGGGTGAAGACTGACACCGTACGACATTGAAGGACGAAGGGAGGGGATGGTGATGAGCAGATTCGGCATGACGCGCGCGTTGGCACGGACCACGCTGACGATCGGCTTCGCAGCGTCGCTCTGCGCAAGCCTGCAGGGGTGCTTCCTGGCGCTGGCGGGCGCGGCGGGCGGCACGGCGCTGGTGGCAACCGACCGCCGCACGGTGGGCTCGCAAACGGAAGACCGCGAGATCCAGGTGAAGGCGATGGCGGATCTCGGCAAGCAACTGCCCGATACCGCGCACGTGAACGTGGCAGTGTTCAACCAGCGCGTGCTGCTCACGGGCGAAGTGCCCGACGACGCCTCGAAGCAGAAGGCGGAGAGCATTGTGCGCGGCGTGACGAACGTAGCGTCGATCGTCAACGAGCTGGCGGTGCAGCCGGCGAGCTCGTTCTCCTCGCGCGCGAACGACTCGTACCTGGAAGGACGCGTGAAGGCGGAGCTGGTTGCCTATAAGGACATTTCGGCGAACAACTTCAAGGTGGTGGGCGAGCGCGGCACGATTTATCTGATGGGGCTCGTGACGCCGCAGGAAGGCAATATCGCCGCGAACGCGACAGCCGGGGTGATGGGCGTGACGCAGGTGGTGAAGTGCTATCAGTACATCAAGCCGGAACAGACGGCGGTGGCGAACGCGGCTGCGTCCACTGCGCCGGCGGCAGCGCCTGCTGCCGAGGAGCCGACGGTGGGGGCGGTGCCCGATGCCGGCGTGAGTTCGAAGCCTATTGAGCACCAGGCGCCCGCGCCCGTTACTAATTCTTCGGCTACGAAGCCGGGGAATCCGGGGGCTTTGTGATGGTGCGGTTTGTTGGTGGTGTTGTTGCGGGGGTAGTGGCTGCTGGGGTTCTTGCTGGGATCGCTTCGCCTGCTTTCGCTGCTGTGGCGGATGGGATGAAGGTCGCTCAGGCTAATGCGTGCATGGGATGCCATGCTGTGGATCGCAAGCTCGTGGGGCCTTCGTTCAAGGATGTCGCTGTGAAGTACAAGGGCGATGCTGCGGCGCAGGTCAAGCTCGAGAAGAAGGTGCGCGACGGTGGGGCCGGGGTTTGGGGCGCTATCCCCATGCCCTCGCATCCTGCGATGAGCGCTGCGGATATCCATTCTGTCGTGGGGTGGGTGCTCGCTGGAGCGCCCTCCAAATAGTTTTGCCTGGGGTCAGATTTGACGCTTGGCAAAACAGATTTCATATGTGTAGAATCGGTAGTTCGTTGGGGCGGTAGCTCAGCTGGGAGAGCGTCGCGTTCGCAATGCGAAGGTCGGGAGTTCGATCCTCCTCCGCTCCACCAAGAAATTCAATAAAAACAACGCACTACGTCTTGCGATGTAGTGCGTTGTTTTGCATTCTGCCGCAGGTTTTTGCACACTCGTTGTGGCAAATTTGTGGCGCCACAGAGGATCCCGTGGCTGGGCGAGGCGTTGGTAGAAAACGCTGCGCAACTCTACCGAGAATTCGGTGACCGTAAGAGTCAACCTTGCATGCATCAGCTAACCAACGCCGCTGTGTGCACGAATGTGACATAGCGCAAAAATAGGCGAATGTCCATGCAGGCACTACTTACGGTGGATCAACTGGCGGAATGCCTTCGCAAATCGGTCGCAAGCATTCGGAGTGACGCGACTCGAAACCCACAATCCTTGCCCCCCGTCTGCCGGCTCCCAGGGACAAAGCGTCTGCTCTGGCGGGTAGAGGACGTCGAAAATTGGCTCAGCGCACACGTGGGCTCGGCCGTTGTGGCAATCGAACCGGACCAGAAGCCTGCCGCGCCGCGACGCGGCCGCCCGACAAAGGCTGAACAGATCGCGCGGCAACGACACGAGGGGATCCATTCCGGCAGAGTGCCGACGGGTCAGTCGGCTCGTTGATTCGTGACGCTCACATTAGTGCGGGCCAGACAGCCCGGTGCTGGAGATGCTGCGCTCGCGCGGTTGGCAGAGATTCGTGGTGCTGCCGCTGCAACGGCGGCTCCGGCCGTAAGAGCGCCACAGGAATTTTTTCTCCCGGGTCTCGACGACCTCAGACGCACGATGCCGAACCATATCGCCCGTTCAAGCCTGTTTTCTCCGGTCGTGAGAGGGGCGAAGACGCTACATCGAGAAAGCGTTCTAGTCACCCGAAAGGACGCGGTCATCAAGTTTTGGGGAGAGCAACTCGATGAAGCGCAGGCCGATGTATGGATGCAGATTATGTACGAGGCAACGATGCGTCCGTTGGGTGAGCCCGTCCCCATCTGCCGCGCTCAATTTCTGCGCGCCATCGGACGGCATACTGGGAAGTATGAGTATGCGTGGCTGCATCGCACGATGAAAGTGCTGTCCTTCGCCATGCTCGTGATCGAGGCCACGAGCGACGGTAAGCCCAAGCTGCAGGTCGGCACTTCCGGCGCCCTGCACTTGCTTGACGGTTTTGACTATGACGATGTTCGCAAGGAGTACTCAGTTCGGGTCGATCCGAGGTGGCGCTACCTGTACGAAAATCGCGAATTCGCCTTCATTGATTGGGCGAAACGTCTGCAAATACGGCAGGGTCAAGATATGGCGAAAACGCTTCAGCGCCTTGTGGCAACATCAGACGACATCATTCAACGATTTCGTCTCGTCTGGTTGAAGGAGAAGATGCAGTACCGCAGTCCGATGCGAAAGTTCAAAAGCTCGCTGACTGCTGCCATGGGAGAACTGGAGCGGCTTGAGATCATAGCAGCGGGGCGCATTGAACTTAGCACCAAAGGGATTGAGCAGGCCGTGTGGATACGGATTGACGGCCAAAACAAACATCGGGGTAGCGTTCCTCCTGCATCGGGGTAGCGTTCCGCTACATCGGGGTTGCATTCCGCTTTATCGGGGTAGCGTTCCGGGTGCCTTGCCAGGATGCTTGCTGGCAAAGGCTTTGAGGGATGCTGTTCGCCCTCTACCTTCTTTCTACCTTTCTCTTACTCCGGCATGTATGTGGACAACTTTGCGATTGCGAATTGTCAGAAGCAAGATTTCGACGATCATCAGTGCCGGCGAGGGAGAACGGCCGACCAAGCTGGAACTCGTGCTGGAGTCTCGGATTTCGCTCGCTGGTCAGCACGTACCCGGCATTCCGGTGCCGACGCTGTCGCGCGTCGATCTGTATGCCGAGAAGCTGCTGGCGAACTCGGATCGTAGGGGAGTACTGTCGCGGTTCATCGGATTGACAACGGGCAACCCACGGCAAGTGTCGGCGAGCGCTGCTGGGTCCAGTATTCCCACGGCATTTCCGACTGGGAGCCCAAAATTCTGGCGGGCAAGGAACAGGGACGGTGACCGGACTTTTTCTGACGTTGGAAATCGACGCCCGGTCAAAGTGCTTGTGTGCTCACCGGCAGTCATTCCCTCCCTATTTTCAGGGCAATCTAACAACCAGTCTTGATTGACGCATAGGCGTCGCCACGGGATTAGCTGCCGGAAGCCGGATTAACTGCCAGAGTTGCGCTTGACTCTGCTGCGGCCTCAGGCAGGTAGTTCAACCGAAGCTTCCGCAATGATTCGAAGCACTCGATAATTTCTATGAGCATGTCGGCGAGCAATGCATGCTGCTCTGAGGGCTTGCAAGGCGAAACCGCGACTCCGGAGATACTGGGGCAGTCCAACGTGTTGGCTTGCGATATCAGCGCCTGAAAACCCGTGGGGCTGCTATAGCTTCCGTGATAGGGAAGGTAACGACCGAATCGTGTATCGTCTGGATTGATCAAGGTCGATAGGAGAAGCGAGCCTTTCACTCGCCCGCCCGGGACTAGCGTCTCCCGCAGCTTTTGCCTCAACACCGTGAGGGCTTCGTCGATTTGCCCAAGGATGACCGTTTCGCGCGAGGCAGTCGCCGGACGGGAGATCGTAAGTGCGTGAAAACCCAGCATCAGCATCCCAACGTAAGCCATTGAGGTCGTTCGAAGCGGTTCGAGCGCCGCGTCAGACGCTTTTTTGCTGTATCCCCAATATTTTTCAGGATCAATGGCCTGCAGCTCGTCGACAAGGCCAAGCTGAAACTCTGGCGCTTTCTCGTTACAAAGCGCAATCGTCCGCATCAGCATGTCGGCGAAATTGTGGTCGGTATAACTGCGGAAGCTATTCAAAATCGCGCCGTAACTCGTGACTAGGGCGCGCCTCTGCAGCTTCGCCGGCAATGCATCGAGAACGTCGATGACCGCGGCTTGATCAAGCATCACCACGTTTTGCACCACCACGTTTTGCTGGACCTGGAGGATGTTGACCGTTCGCAGGAAATCGCCGGCGAAGCCAAGCCGTGGCAAAAGGTGGCCCGTTGCTTCGCAGCGATTGTAGAGTTCGGTGTTGGCGCTTAGCGTTTGAGTAATCATTCGAGCTGGCGTCTCATTGTTCATTTAGTCGTCCCTCCAGAACGGATGCCAATCATACGTCAACCGACGTTGCTTCCCCGGTCGCCCAACACTCTTCGCAGCGCGTCAGTCTGGCTGCGCTCCCGGTGGAGGGCTTTTTCGGCGGCGTCCAGCCGCGACCTGTAGTCGTGCGCCTGCGCGGACAGCTCGACCCGCATCTGGTCCGTCTGAAGCTTCAGATGCCGCTCGAGGCCGACAAGCCTCACTTCCGCCGCCGCCAGGGCATCAATCCGGGCTGACAATGTGCCTGCCATCGCCTCCCCTCTCTGCTGTCACTTCCTGAAGCCGGCGCTCGGCCGCGCGTGCCGCAGCCTGGGCGGTCGCGACGCGTTGCAGCGCGTCGGCGCGCGCCGCTTCCAGCTGGCCGACCTTCAGGTACGTGTCACGCAACGTCGCCTCGGCCACCTGCGCGCGCACTTTCAGCCCGGTCAGCTCGGCGTCCCGCTCATCGCCTGCTGACCGTGCCGGGGCCCGCGCACGCTCGAACATCGTCATGTCTTGCGCCGCACCGTTGGATTCGGGCTGCGATGCAGGTGGCGACGCCATCGGAGGAAGCTGCGCGAGGGAGGAGGGTGTGACCGGGCACGCGTGAGCGTCGCGGACCACGTGGGCGCGGAGGGGCGACGACGGATGCCCGCCGTATCGAGCAGCCGCACGTAGACCGGCTGGCCGTACAGGCGTCCGGGCGCGCGCGACCCCGGCGATGAAACGGTCGAGGAACGCGGCGTTGTGCTCGGAGGCAGGCGCGTGCGCGTCGGCGTCGGCCGCCGCCGCCAGGATGCCGCGCAGCTCGGTGTCGGTAAAGATCGTGCGGGGGCGGGCCACGTCGCTTCCAACGTCAGAAAGGGTTGCGGGCGGCGAAGCGCGCCGTTCAGTCTAGCCGGATGCCGTATCCGGGTAAATGAAACCGTACATTAAATTTTTCGTCGGCCAGTTACCATCCGGAAACATCGCAAGAAACGGGGCCAACAAGATGACCTTTCAGGACGTGACCTCTGCAATCACCGCTGCCGTCGCCGTGTACGGGCTTGGGGCTTGGCGTGCGCAGACGGCTGGCAAACGGAAGCTTGAGCTAGCGGAGGAGGCGTTGATTCTGTTCTATGAAGCCGCCGACGCTATCAAACACGTGCGAGCACCGTTCGCCTTCCAGAGCGAGGAAGGTGACATCGAACGTCGGCGGAACGAGCCCGATCGGAAGTTCGACGCCCGCAAGAGGGTGTCGGTGGTCTTTACGCGTCAGCAACGTTACTCGGAGCTCTTCAGCAAGCTCCGCGCGATGCGCTACAAATTCAAAGCCGTGTTTGGGACCGGGTCTGGTACGCCGTTCGTGAGGCTGGACGACATCCTCCACAACATCAATCTCGCCTCCCAGATGCTCGCTCACCTCTGGGGCTTGGACGACTTCGAGATACGCGACGACGACAGACACCGCACGGAGTGCGATAAATACGAGTCAATTTTCTGGCAGGCCAGCGAGGACGACGACGTTGCCAAACAGGTCGCTGCGATGCTCGCAGAAGTGGAGCAAATTTGCCGTCCCGTGCTAGCTCCACCTGCTCTAAACGTAAGGATTAGTCTTTGGTTCGCGCAGTTCCGTGACTGGTTGGAGCGCGCCTTGCCAGGCAAGATCTGAACGACGACTCGGATCGTCGATTGTCGCTCCGCGCGTGCCGCGCACTTCTGACGTCGGAAGCGTCGCCGGAAAGTTCAGAGTTGAGTGAACCAAGCCCCGGATAGTCCGGAGTTAATCCGCGCGTTCAGGCATGGTTAAAGTGGCCGGCCGCTAACTCGCGAGACCTATTTTCAGTTTGCGAAGAGCGATTTGAGCCACTCCCACCAACCCGGCGCGGAGCGAGGAGAAGGCCCGAGAACCGCGAACAAATCAGCACGGCGAATGTCTCGGTCGGAGCTGGAAATCACGTTTGCGAGCGCATGAATCGTCTGTGCGTTTTTCAAAATAATCTCAGCCGAGTCAAGGAAGAGTTTCTCTTTCTCGGCCGTGGCGATACCCGATGCCCGCGCAACTCGATCGACCGCTGCGAAGTCGTCTTCACAGCCGGCGTCTGACGTACTCATGACCGACAGCAGAGTCCCTTGACCGATCAGGTTTTGACCATGCAGACCGGCATAGCCTATCTTGATGAACTCTCGTGCATCCTTCTTTCTCATTTTCGGACGCTTCACCTTTGGGCCAAAATGGGCGCGTGCCAAGTGTCCCGTATTTGCAGCGGGGAAAGTCACTGCGGGTTCAAGGACTTGCCAATGTCGTGAATGGTGGGCGATGAATGTATGCGCCGCTTCGTGCAGCGCGGTGATATATCGAAGCAACTGCTGTTCTGTGAATGCGAGCCTATTCATGAGCGAAACGCCGAGAAAAAGGGCGATTGTACGGCCAGGAATCGGCAAACCGGAGGGCGGG